>JAADEN010000068.1 GCA_013153375.1 Chloroflexota bacterium
GTTCGGGCGCGACCTCGGTCGCGGGCGGACCCGGCTCGGCCGCCGCGGAGGCGTCCTCGTTCTCCACCGCGACCAGCGCCAGCACCTCGCCCACGGGCACGGTCTCGCCCTCGGCGTGCAAAATCTTCACCACCGTGCCGGTCACCGGCGCGGGGATCTCCGTATCCACCTTGTCGGTGTTGACCTCCAACAAGGGATCGCCTTCCTCGACGCGCTCACCTTCACGCACCAGCCATTGGCTGATGGTCGCTTCGATGACGCCTTCGCCCAAACGGGGCATCCGAACCTCGACAGGCATAGGGCCAACTCCTCGTTGGGGTTAGGGCCTTCGCCCCGCGGCGTGCAAAGCAAAAGGGAGCCGTTGCGGGCTCCCTTTTCACGCGCGCGGGGGCTGGACCGTAAGGACCAGAATGATAAGGATGAAAAACAAAACCGCGAGCACCGCGCTGCGTCCACCGGTGTCCGTCATGACCCTTCTTTCCGCTCGTCAAATGGACGGTGCCATTTTACCATAAGTCCCATGGACGCCGTGGCCGCGGGGCCGACGCGGAACCTCATGCCGGCCTGGTGGTCGGCGATGCTATACTGAAACATGAGCGCCGGTGAAGCGCCGGCGCGTGGTGCGCCCGGCCCGCCCTTAGGCCGTGCTCGTGCTCCCCCGGAGCAGTTCCCCAAGGAGGGCCATCATGCGACTTTTTCTCCGGCTTCTCGCAGGGCTCGGGCTGCTTTTGGCTCTGGTGGCCTGCACTTCAGGCTCGCCGACCGCGCCGCCCGTCCTGCCCACATCCGTCTCGGTGACCCAGGTTTCCGGCCCCACCGCGGCCCCCACCCTGACTGCGATTCGGATCGCGTTCCCCGCCGAGCCCCCGCTGGAAGCGCGCATCGAAGGCGACCTGCCCGCGGGGGCACTTCAGCAGTACCGCTTTCCGGCTCGCGGCGGTGAAACGCTGACCCTCTCGCTGATCACCGAGCCGCCCCAAGGCGCGGTCTTGAGCCTGTGGGGTGCGGACGGCACCGTGTTGCTCAGCAATCACGCGGGCGCGCAGCACTGGAGCGGCGAGGTGCCCAGCACCCAGGACTACATCGTCGCGGTCCTGAGCCGCGACCAGGATGTGCACTACCTGCTGACCATCCAGCGCGTCGCGAGCACGCCAGCCCCCTCGCCGCCCGCGAGGCTGCAATTGGACGCGCACGGTCAAGGCCAGGTGGAGGGCACGCTGCAGCCCGGCGAAATCCGGCCCTTTGCGGTGTCCGCGCAGGCCGGCCAGGAATTGGAAGTCCACCTGAGCACCCAACCGCCCGGCAGCGCGATCCTGGCCATCTGGGGCGCGGACGGCACGGTGCTGCTCAGCGACCACGCGACCGCGACCCAGTGGCGGGGGAAAATCCCTCAAACCCAAGACTACATGCTGGCGGTCATCGGCGGGCCGAACGCGGCGACCTTCACTTTGACGGTGCAGGCGCGCGGCCCGGAACCTCAAGCGACGCCCGAGAGCCCGTCCACCCCTCCTAAGGCCACCGCCACCCCGGCGCCGACGGCCACGCCCACGGCCAGCGCAGCGCAGCATCCCCAGGCGCAGCGGCTGGTCTTCGAGCCCGGCGGACGCACGGCCCAAACCCTGGGCGTGTTGGAGGCCGGCCAGCAGGCGCGGTATGTGATCTCGGGCCGCCGGGGCGCGACCATGACCGTCACCCTGTCGCTGGATCCCGCGGAGGGCGCGACTCTGGCCATCTGGGGCGCGGACGGCACGGTGCTGCTCAGCGACCACGCGGGCGCGACGCACTGGCGCGGCGTCCTGCCCGCGGATCAGGATTATTACATCCAGGTGATGGCAGCGCCTGAGAAGGTGTACTACGCGCTGCGGGTGGACATGACGGACGCCGCGGGCGCGGCCCCCACCCCCACGCCCACGCCCATCCGCATCACATTTCCGCCTGGGGGCACGGCCATGCGGGTGGAGGGCGAGGTGCCGCCGCAGGACGCGGTGTACTATGTCTTGCGCGCGGCCAAGGACCAGGAGATGCGGGTGCGGCTCGAAGTGCCCACCCAGGAAGACGGAACGCCCGCCGCGCGGCTGAGCATCTGGGGCGCGGACGGCACGGTGCTGCTCAGCGGCCATACGGTGGCCACGGCCTGGACGGGCACCCTGCCCGCAACGCAGGACTACTTCATCCTGATCCAAACCAACCGCAACACGGCCGTACCGTATCGCCTGGAAGTGGAAATTCCCGCGCCGTAGATCCTCGAGGGCCGAGCGTCAGCCAAGGGCGAGCGCGGCGCAGCGGGGGCGGAGGGCATCTCCGCCCCCGGCGCGGTCCGAAGCCTCACAGCAACAAGCCCCAGGCCGCGGCCAGCAAGAAGGGCGCGTAGGGCAGATACACGCCGCCGGCCCAACCCCGGCCGCGCAGCGCGCACACGGCCAGGAGCAGCAAACTGAACGCGCCGGCCAGCAGAATGCCCCACACCAGCCCCGCGAGCACGCCCGGCCAGCCCAACACCGCGCCCAGCACGGCCATGAGCAGCACATCGCCGAAGCCCAGGGGCTCCTCCGCGGCGCGCAAACGGCGCTGGAGCAGCCGCCCCAGGCCGTAGAGGATCAGCATGAGCGCCGCGCCCGCGGCCACCCCGGCCAGGGTGACCACCCAGCCCCGCCGGACCACGCCCAGGGCCACGCCGTAGGCCAGTCCCACGGCCAGCAGTTCGGGCAGCACCACCCGATGCTCCAGGTCGATCACGGCCAGGAGCAGGAAGTACAGCGTCAGGGGCCACAGCCAGCCGAAACTGAGTTTGGTGGGCTCGACCCGCAGGAAGACGGTCAGGGCCGCGGTGAGGGCCATGAGCAGCCAGGGCCGTTTGGCGCGATAGCCGCAATGGGGGCAGGGGCGCAGGTTGAACGCGTACTCCCGCCACGAACGCAGCGTCCGGCAGCGCGGGCAACGGCGGGCCGCGGCCGGGCCGTAGGGCAGCACATCGGCCAGCGCGGAGATCCCCAGCCCGGCCAGCGCGCCCAGCCCGGCCCACAAGAGCAGATCCCCCCAACCCAACGGCATGGCTATCGCTCCCGCAAGAAGGACACCACCAGCCCCAGCCCGCCCAGCACCGTCAAACTGAGGATGACCACCGCGACGGGGAAACGGGCCGTGGTCTGGGGCGGGGGCGGGAAGGTGGGCAGCACCAGCGACGGCGGCGGGGTGAAGGTGGGCAACACGGTGGGCGTGGGCTGCAACTCGTACTGGGCCATCAGGGTGGGGTCCGGCGTGGGGATGTACTCGGGCGTGGGCGTGGGCGGCGGCGTGACCTGGGGCGGCAGGCCGTTTTCGACCTTGACCAGCGAGGCGAACACCCAGCCCGTGCCCTCGGGCGCGCCGGGGTACACGATTTGGATCCACTTCTCGGTGCGGGCCAGCGCGGGGGCCTTCTGGCCCAGCACCAGAATGCCCACTGTGGGATAGTCCACCCCTGGGCCGGCGCGCACATTGATTTGATACTCGCCGTTGCCCACCACCACGATGTACGGGCCGCTGAAGGTGGGCGTGGCCAGGGGGGACGGGGTTTGGGCCCGCGCCGGCGCGGGCGCGCACCAGGCCCATAGCGCGGCCAGGGCCAACGCCAGCGCGATGGCCCAGGCGGTCAGGCGACGGGGAAGGGAGGCGGGGCCTTGGCGTGGGGTCTTCATCGCAGCACGAACACATCCACCTCGGTGCCCGCGGCCAGGCCCGTCGCGTCGGCCGGGACGCGAATCAGGCCGTCGGCCTCCACCAGGCGGAAGATGAGGTTGCTCTTGTAGAACACCACATCGGCCCAAAAGCGCCCGTCCTCCTCGCGCAGGCGCACGGGGATCCACTCCTCACGGCCGGCCTCGGAGGGCGCGTGGTTGGCCAGGGTGGCGCGCCAGCGGGGCCAGGGCCGGGGCTGCGCGTTTTGCAGCCGCTCCAGCGCGGGCACCACCAGCCACAGGGTGTTGACCAGCGCGCTCACGGGATTGCCCGGCAGGCCGACCACGGGCTTGCCCTGGGCCACGCCCAGGATGGTGGGCTTGCCCGGTTTGGTGCGCAGGCCGTGGGCCAGCACACCGGGCTTCCCCAGGCGATCGATGACCCGCGCGGTCATGTCGCGGGTGCTGGCCGACGAGCCCGCGGTGATGACCACCAGGTCGGTCTCGGCCAGCGCCTTCTGCGCGGCCGCGAAGAGCGCGTCTTCGTCGTCGGGCACGATGCCGTAGCGGAGCGGTTCCCCCGCCCACTGCTGCACCACCGCGCTCAGGGTGTAGGAGTTGACATCCCGCACCTGGCCGGGGCGCAGGGGCGCGTCGGGAGGCACCACCTCGTCGCCGGTGGAGATGATGCCCACCCGCACCTGCCGGGCCACGGCCACGCGCGTGCGGCCCAGGGCCATCAGGCCGCCCACCTCGGGCGAGCGCAGGCGCCGGCCCGCGGGCATGATGACCTGGCCCGCGGCCACATCCTCCCCCACCTGGATGATGTTCTCGCCCACGGCCACGGCCCGCAGGATTTCCACCTCCCCCTCCCGGCTGGCCTGGGTGTACTCCAGCATGACCACCGCGTCCGCGCCCTCGGGCACCATGCCGCCCGTGTGGATGAGCGCGGCCTGGCCGGGCTGCAGGGCGAAGGGCGCGGCCGCGCCCATGGGCACCTCGCCCACCACGGTCAAATACGCGGGCAACGACTCAGACGCGCCGTGGGTGTCCGCGGCCCGCACCGCGTAGCCGTCCACGGTAGAGCGGCGAAATCCGGGGATGGGCTCCGCCGCGGCGATGTCCTCGGCCAGCACCCGGCCCAGCGCGTCCGGCACGGGCAGGGTCTCCGCGTCCACCCGGTGGGTGACCGCGGCCAGCCACTCGCGGCGGGCCTGGTCAGGATCGGCCAACACCAGGAATTCGGGCATGATGACCTCCGTGTCAGCGTCGTTTGCGGCCCAGGCCGCGGCTCAGGCCGCCCAGCCCTCCGAAGCCGCCCAAGCCGCCGAAGAGCCGATTGAGCCCGCCGGGGCCCATCTTGCCCAGTTGTTTGAACATGCGCTTCATCTGGCGATACTGGCGGATGAGTTCGTTCACATCCTGCACCGTGGTGCCCGAGCCGCGCGCGATGCGGCGCTTGCGGCTGGCGTTGAGAATCTCGGGGCGGCGGCGCTCTTCGGGCGTCATGGAGTTGATGATGGCTTCGACCTTCTTCAGTTGCTTTTCGGCCTGCTGCGGATCGATTTGCCGCGCGGCCTTGCCCAAATCGCCGGGCAACATCTCCAAAATCTTGCCGATGGGGCCCAGTTTGCGCACCTGGCGCAGTTGCGCGGCGTAGTCCTCCAGGGTGAACTCGCCCCGCAACATGCGTTCCACCTGCTTCTCGGCCTCTTCCTCGTCCAGGGCCTCCTCGGCCTTCTGGATGAGGCCCAGCACATCGCCCATGCCCAGGATGCGCGAGGCCAGGCGCTCGGGGTCGTAGGTCTCCAGCGCGTCCAGTTTCTCGCCCGTGCCCAGCAGTTTGATGGGCACGCCCGTGACCGCGCGGATGGAGATGGCCGCGCCGCCGCGCGCGTCGCCGTCCATCTTGGTCAGCACCAGACCGGTCAGGGGCAGGGCGGACCGAAAACCCTGGGCCACGGAGACGGCCTCCTGGCCGATCATCGCGTCCACCACCAGCAGCACCTCCGCGGGCTGCACCCGCGCCGCGATCTGGTGGACTTCGTCCATCAGGGCCTGGTCCAGTTGCGAGCGGCCCGCGGTGTCCACGATGAGCACGCTGTACCCGCCCTCCGCGGCCTGGCGATGGGCGCGGGCCACCAGTTCGGGCGGCGGCACGCCCTCCTCGTAGTACACGGGGATGCCCAACTGCTGGCCCAGGGTTTGCAACTGCTGCACCGCGGCCGGACGGTAGGGGTCCGCGGCCACCAGCATCACCCGCTCGCCCTGCTTGCGCAGGTGGCGGGCCAGTTTGGCCGCGGTGGTGGTCTTGCCCGAGCCCTGCAAGCCCACCAGCAGGATGACCCGCGGCTTGGGGCCGGTCAGGCGCAGGGGCTCGGGCTCGCCCAGGGTGTGCACCAGTTCGTCGTGCACGATTTTGATGACCTGCTGCGCGGGCAGCAGGGCCTTGGAGATCTGCTGCCCCACCGCGCGCTCCTTGACCCGCTGCACGAAGTCCTTGACCACCTTGTAGTGGACATCGGCTTCGAGCAGGGCCAGGCGCACCTCGCGCATGGCCGCGTCCACATCCTTCTCGGTCAGGCGGCCGCGGCGACGGATTTTGTCGAAGACCTGGTTCAAGCGTTCGCTGAGTTGATCGAACATGGATTCCTCCGCGGGCGGGCCGAGGCGCGCCGCGCCCGGCCCGCGGGTGCGGGCTTCATTGTAGCGGTTGGGCCCCGCGGGGTCAAGTGAGCGCCGGCGAAAGCCGCGGCCCGTCTCCGCCTACGCGGCGGGAGGCGCGGGGATCTTCTCCACCACCCAGAAGTGCGATAGGCCCAGAATGCGCAGGGGAGTGCGTTCCAGCGCGTGCAGCAGCGCGCGCAGCGCGCGGCCCGGCCCCGGCCAGCGGGCGATGATGTTGTCGTACGCGCCGAAGATCACCGTGCGCTGCACGAAGCGCACGGGCAGGCCCGCGAACAGCCGCGCCAGGTCGCCGCGGGTGTACACCCGCACATGGGGAGCCAGGCGATCGCGCCAGCGCCGCGGCAGATAGTTCACCAAAGGGATGTTGCCGAAGCGGTAGCGTCCCCGCCAGTAGATGCCGTGGGTCTCGAAGGGATAGCCCCGATTGGGCACGAACAGCACCAGCCGGCCGCCGGGCTTGAGCACCCGCACCATCTCCCGCACCGCGGCCCGGTCGTCGCGCACATGCTCCAGCACCTCGTGGCTGAGCACGAAGTCGAAAGCGGACGCGGGAAAGGGCAGGGCCTCGCCCGCGGCGTTGACCACGGGCCCGTGCGCGGCGGCCTGGCGGGCCCAGGCGAAGTCGTACTCCAGGCCCACGATGCGCCCCCGGCTGTGGGCCCGCAGGTGGGCCAGGTACATGCCCACGCCGCAGCCGTTCTCCAGGCCCACGCCGTGCACGCGGGGGCCGATGGCCGCCAGAATCATGCGCAAGCGGCGCTCCTGCCCGGCGCGCCACACGAAGGACGGCGCGCCCAGCGCGGCGAATTTGTCGGTGGGGGTGGTCATGCCGAACCTCGGTGGTCAAGGCAACGGCTCGTCGGGCGGCACCAGACCGCGGGCCACGAAGGTCGTGCGGCCCCGGCCCACCAGCCCCGCGGCCAGGTGGTAGAGCGCGAACAGTTCCAGCGCGAAGGGCAAGTACCCGCCGTAACCGGCCAGAGGCATCTCGAACACGGGCCAAAAATTCAAATACGGCACATGGTACACCCACTTGGGGTAACTCCAGAAGTTCCACATCTCCCAGAAGAAGGCGGTGAACAGCACGCCGCTCCACAGCGCGGCCACGGGCCGCCAATCGCCGCGGCGCAGCCAGTCCAGCAGGGTGCGATGGCCCAGCCACGCGTTCACGGGCTCGACGATGAAGTACAGGCTGATCCACAGCAGGGGGAAGAAGAGCCGCGGCCAGGCCCACAGCGCGGCCAGCATGGCCCAGCCCGCGGCGAAGGCCAGGGCCAGGCCGCGGGGGCCCAAAGCCACCCGCGGGCCATGACGCAGCCGGGGGAAGCCGCGGAACAGGCCGGTCATCATCTCGGCCGCGCCGAACACCGCGGGCATGACGGTGGAGAAACTCAGCGTGGCCCAAAACCCGTAGGTCCAGGGCGAGAACCCGGCCGTGCCCAGGTATTCCCAGTTGCCCAGCCGCGCGTTCAGGGCCTCGAACAGCCACCACACGGGCGCGGAGACCACGAACAGGGCCGCGTAGGCCCGGGGGCTGCGCGCGTACAGCGAAGTGCCCCGCAAGCGATACGCGGCCGCGTCCACGGTGAGCGCGTAGCCCAGCCACAAGGGGAAGAAAGCCCAATGGGTGCGCAGGCCCGACCCCAGCCAGTTGACGGGCCAGAAGACCGCGATGAGGGCCAGGCCCAGCCACCCCCGGCGGGGCCAGGTCGCCGAGACCGCCCGAGATGCCGCCGCAGTCATGGCCTCAGGCCAGTTCCTCCAGAGGTCGGGCCAGCCAGGCCTCGGCCTCTTCGGGATCGGTGAACACCGCGATCTCCGCGCCGCTGCCCGGCGTGAGCGCGATGACCCGTTCCACAGCCTCGCGCACCGCGTCGCTGCTCACCAGCACGGCCACCCGCACCCGGCGGGCCGCGGGATCGGTGTTGATCTCCAGCGCGTACTGGATGGCCGCCTCGGGCAGGGCCTGCAACGCGCGCAGGTCGTACAGGTTGCGGTTCAGCCGGTCGGAGTACAACTCGTGGGTGGCCGCGAAGTCACGCCAGTGCCGCAGCGTGTATTCGTCGGCCTGCCAAAAGGTCACATTCAGCCCCCCGTCGGGCCGGCGCTCGACCTTGTAGCCGGCCTTCGGGTCCGGGGTCCAATACAAAGGCTTGAGGGCCGGAGAAGTCATGTCTGCCTCCTTTGAGGTCGAAGGCGAACCCGCGGGTCCGCCGCGCCATCACCAGGCCATCTCCTCCTCTTCCGAGCGCAGCGGGTCGCGCCCATACCACAGCCGAAAGAGGACATCCAGGTTGCGGCGGTGCAATTGTTCGGCCACGCCGTCCAACAGCACCCGCGATTTGCCGCAGTCTTCCACCGAATAGCGGTCCAGCACATCGCCCGAATACTTGCGCCGCGCGGCCTGCCGCACGGCCCGCCGAATTTCCCGCAGATAGTTCAGGTTGGCCTCCACCTCCGAGACCATCTCCCCGCGGAACACGATGTCGCCGTGACCGGGGATGAGCACCTCCACGGGCGTCTGCGCGATGCGCTTGAGGGATTGCACCAGCGCGTCGTAGTCGCTCTCGTCGGGCATGAGCACGGGCAGGCTGGTGAACGCGTCGCCCGTGAAGAGCACCTTGTCCTCGTCCACATACACGCCCATGCCGTCGGGGCTGTGGCCCGGCAGAGGGATGAGCCGCACCGTGAGGCGGGGGCCCAGTTTCAGGCTCAGGCCGCCTTCGTCCACGGTGATGTGGGGCAACACCAGCCTGAGTTGCCGAAAATCCGTCCCATAGGCCCGGGCCTGCTCCAAAGCCGCGAGGCCCTTTTCCTCCTGCAACGCCCGGGTGAGGCGGTGCCCAATGACCGTCGCCTCCGGGAAGAACGCGTTGCCCCAAGAATGGTCCGCATGATAATGGGTGTTGATCACATAGCGCACTTCGGTTTGCAGGCGCTCGCGGATGAAGTCCCGCATCTCGCGGGTCTCCTCGGGCAGGGCCAGGGTGTCCACCACCACGGCCCACTCGGGCCCGACGATGACCCCCGCGTTGACCTGCGCGTAGCGCTCGCTCTGGAACATGTACACATTGTCGGAAATTCGCTCGTGGAACATGGCCTTCCCTCGCCGATAGCGTGCCCTGCAGGCACCCTATACCATAACACGAAGCCGAATGGGTGTCAAAAAGTCGGAGATATTTTTTGGTTTTAAGAGGACGGCTCCGCGGCGGGCCAGGGCGCGTTTTCCAGGCGCAAACCCTGACCGCGCACGGTGTGCAGGTATTGGAAGTCGGGGTCGGCCTCGGCCAGGCGCTCCCGCAGACGGTGGATGAGCGCGTCCAGGGCCTGGTTGGAGACCGCGGGCGAAGCCTGGGGGCCCCACACCGCGGCGATGAGGGCCGCCCGAGGCACCACCTCGTCCGGACGACGGTACAGCGTCTCCAAGAGGCGGAATTGGGACGCGGACAAAGGCGGCGTCAACTCCCGGCCCCGCACCCACACCCGACGGGTCGCGGGATCGAGGGTCAAACGCAAGCCCGCCGCGATGGGGCCGTCGGCCGCGGCCAGGCTTTCGTCCAACGGCAGGGTCAGGGTGGCCTCCGAGCGCCAGAAGGCCAGCCGCTGGGCCAGGGCGATGGAGATGATGTCGCCGTCCTGCAACCAGTGCTGCTCGACGGCCTCACCGTTGACGAAAGTGCCGTTCTTGCTGCCCAGGTCCTCCAGCAGCACGCCCTGGGGGTGCGGCGTCAGCCGCGCGTGGCAGCGCGACACCTGCCGCTCGGGGATGACCACATCGCACCGCTCGGGATCGCGGCCGATGAGCAAAGGCCGATCCACCGTCCAACGGCGGGCCTTGAGCGGGCCGTTGATGGCTATGAGCACGGCTTGCGGCTGGGACATGGCAACCCCTACCGCGGCCCGAGAGGTCACGCGGCTTCGGGCCGGGTAGAGAGATTATAACAGTGGGCAGCGGGAGGTGGGAAGTGAGATTCCGCTCACCGCCTCTTTAGCGCGCCAACAGCCCCTCGACCTGCCGACGCACCCGCCGCATCCAGGAGCCCACCTGAGCCACGCGGCGGTGCCAGGCCATGCGCGGCGGCTTGCGCGCCGGCCGCGGGCCGGTCCACTGCACCAGGGTCGCGCCCCAGATCAGCCCCGCGCCGAACGCGACCAGCACGCCGTACTGGCCGGGCTGGATGCGTCCCTCCTGCGCGGCCTCGTAGATGACCAGCGGGATGGACGCGGTGGAGGTGTTGCCGTAGCGATCCAGGTTGAGCAGAAAGTCGTCCAGGGGCCGTTTGAGGGCCTTGGCCGCGGCTTCGATGATGCGCCGGTTGGCCTGGTGGGGCGCGATCCAGTGGATGTCCTCCAGGCTCAGGCCGGCCTTGGCGACCACCTCGCGGGTCGCGCTGTTCATCACCCGGGTGGCAAAGCGGAAGACCTCGCGGCCGTTCATGCGCAGGTATTGCAGGCGCTCCTCCAGCGCCTTGGGCGACACGGGATGCCGGGTGCCGCAGGTGGGCAGCATGAGCAGTTCCGCGCCCGAGCCGTCCGCGCGCAGCACCGAAGTGATGACCCCGCCGGGCTCCTCCGCGGCCTCGAGCACGAACGCGCCCGCGCCGTCGCCGAACAGCACGCAGGTGTTGCGGTCCTCCCAATCCACGATGCGGGAGAGGGTCTCCGCGCCGATGACCAGCGCGGTGTGAATACCGCCGGCCTTGATCATGTCCGCGGCGATGGTCAGCGCGTAGACGAAGCCCGTGCACGCGGCCTGCAGGTCGAACGCGCCGGCCTTGCTCGCGCCCAACGCGTCTTGCACCAGCGCGGCCGTGGCCGGAAAGATGTAGTCCGGCGTGTTGGTGGCCACGATGATGAGGTCCACATCGCGCGGGTGCACGCCGGCCATGCGCAAGGCTTCGGCCGCGGCCCGGGTGGCCAGGGTGGATGTGTACTCGCCGGGCGCGGCGATGCGGCGCTCGCGAATGCCGGTGCGGGAGCGAATCCACTCGTCGCTGGTGTCCACCCGGCGGGCCAGGTCGTCGTTGGTGAGCACCTGGTCGGGCACCGCGTGGCCCCAACCGGTGATGTGCGCGTATCGGGTCATGCGATCTCTCCGGGCATGGGTGCGCGTCGAGCACAATGGTATAACCCGCAGCGCGGCCAAAGGACGCGCGGCGAGAAACACAAAGCCCCCCGCGGGGCGGGGGGCTGCCAGTGCGCCAAAGGAACTTCAGGCTTCGGTTTGCTCGCCGTCCTCGGCGACCTCTTGCACCGCGGCGGCCGCGGCCTCGGCTTCGGCCTGGGCCGCTTGCACCGCGGCCTCGGCCTCTTGCGCCGCGCCCTCAGCCGCAGCCTGGGCTTCCTGCACCGCGGCCTCGGCTTCCTGGGCCGCGCTCTCGGCCGCAGCCTGGACTTCCTGCACCGCGGCCTGGGCTTCCTGGGCCGCGCTTTCGACCGCAGCCTGGGCTTCCTGGGCCGCGGCCTCAGCCTCGGCTTCCGCGCGCGCGGCCGCCAGTTCCGCGTCGGCCTCTTCCAGGGCCATTTGCAGATCCAGGTCTGCGTAGGCCAGCGAATCCACCTTCTTCACGCTCAAACCGATGCGTCGGCGTTCGGGCTCGATGCGGATGATGCGCAGGGTGACCTCTTCGCCCTCTTTCAGCACCTCTTTGGGATGCTCGATGCGGCGGTGGCTGATCTCGGAGATGTGGATCAACCCTTCGAGGCCGTTCTCCAGGCGGGCGAACGCGCCGTACTTCTCCAGGCGGGTGATGGTGCCCCGCACCAGTTGCCCCACCCGGAGTTTCTCGGCCTTGACCTTCCAGGGGTCCTCTTGCAGTTGGCGGATGGACAGGCCAATGCGGCGGCGTTCGGGGTTGACTTCGATGACCTTGACCTTGACCTTTTGCCCTTCTTCCAAGACATCCGAAGGATGGCGGATGTGCTCCCACGAGATTTCGGAGAGATGCACCAGGCCGTCCGCGCCGCCCAGGTCCACGAACGCGCCGAAGTTGGTCAGCCGCGTGACCCGGCCCTCGATGATGTCCCCGACCTTGACCCGCTCCAAAATCTTGTTCTTCAAGATCTCCCGGGCCTCGCGCGCGGCCGCGCGCTCCGACAAGATCAGACGCCGCCGATTGGGTTCGACTTCGACGATCTTGGTCACGATTTCGTCGCCCACCGCGTTCTTCCACGCCGGCGAGGGCGTCACGCTGCCCCACATCACCCGATGGGCGCGCAAGATGTGCGACACGGGGATGAAGCCGCGCAAACGGCCAAAGCGCACCACCACGCCGCCTTTGTTGTACGACTCGATGGTGGCGCGGTAGAGGCGGCCACTTTCCATATACTCGCGGGCCCGCTCCCAATCTTCCTGCTCCAGCGCCTGCCGGTACGACAGTTGGGGCGTGCCGTTGGCGTCCATCTTCTCCACGAACACGGACACCTCCGCGCCCTCGACCAGTTTGGCGCGTTCTTCTTCCGACAGGTTTTCCAGTTCCTCCGCGGGAATCAGGCCGTCAACCTTGGAGCCCAGGTTCACCCAAATGCCCTGGTCGCCCACGGTGGTGATCACCCCGCGGTACACCCGGCCCCGCATGATGGGGGCGCTGGAGAAGGTCTCCGATTGCAGCAACTCTTCCATGGAGGGCTCAGGCTGCCCCTCTTCCTCCGTCGCGGGACGGGGTTCAGGGTCGGTGGCAGCGGGCTCAAGGGCTTGCATCATCATCGCTTATACTCTCCGAATACGAAAATCTGGGGCCAGGCCCCACCCCGGCGCCGGAGACGCCAGGGATGCGGGTATTATAACAGGAACCCCCAGTTTGGCAACCTTTGACGGACAATTTGGGCCATCAATCTTGATTGTAGGATTTTCCTCATTTTGTAATCCACGGCCTGACGCGGCCCTGCCCCAAGCCCCGCTCAACCCCGCGCGCGGGCCCACCGCATCAAAACGCGGCCGCCGAGGGCCAGCAGGCCAGTTTTGTGTTATCATTCCCCCTGCACAGCGCCAAAACCCATGCTCGCCTGGTTCCCAACGCCGCGTTTGCGCGGCCCGCGCCCTTCCAGGGAGAGGAATCCCATGACCTCCGAAGACACCATCCCCACGACGCCGGCCGAGGTCCCCGAGCCCGGGGACGACATGCTGCCCGACGCCATGCTGCCGCCCGCGCCGGAAGACCTGGCCCCCGAACATCCCGAGTTGCCCCGCCCCGAGCGCGACAAAGGGCTGAGCGCGGTGGAGCCCCTGGGCGAAGAAATGGCCTGGGAGCCGCTCCTGGTCACCCGCCGGCACCTGCAAGACCTCTGGCGGCGGGCCGATGTGCTGCAAAAGCGCATCAACCGCGAGGTCAACAGCGAACGCCTGGCCAAGAAGTTGCTGGACCAAATCCTCCAGGCCCGCAACGCGCTCCGCGAAGGCGACGAACAATACGAGGAGGCCGAGCGTCTGCTCAACGAAGTGACCTATCGCCTGGAACTCCAGCAGCGGGTGCGCCGCTGGTCCCGGGAGGTGGGCTACAAACTCTTCCTCTACGAACTCGTCTGGCTGGTGGTGCTCGTGGTGCTCATGCTGGTCGCGCCCATGGTGCTGCGGCAGTGGGCCACCGCGATGGGCTACTCCGTAAATCCCGAGGCCGGCGTGGACAGCGTGCAGTGGCTCATCTTGGGCCTCAAGAGCGCCATCTGGGGCGGTCTGGGCGGGGTGACCGGCGCCATGTACGCGCTGTGGCGCCACATCGCGCGCGAGCAGGACTTCGACCCGCAGTACACCATCTGGTATCTCACCAGCCCCATCATGGGCACGGTGCTGGGCGCGTTCGCTTTCCTGGCCATTCAGGCCGGGCTGTTCTCCCTGACCGCGGGCACCGAAAGCCGCATCAACTCCGCGGCCGTGGTCTTTTTGCTGGCCTGGATGAGCGGTTTTCAGCAAAATGTGGTGTACAATATGGTACGCCGCATCTTGCAAGCCTTTCGGCTGGACGACGAGGAGCCTCGCGAGCCGCCGTCCGACGAGGCTGAGACCAGGGCTGGCTGACCGCCCGCGGCGCTATCCCTGGAACGGAGGAAAAAGTCTTCAGTGGCGCAGAGCCTTACCCCGCGTCTGCTTTGAGTTTGCCGGTGTTGGTGCTCAATGCCAACTATGAACCCCTCGGCGTATGTAGCGTGAGGCGGGCCGTCGGTCTGCTGTTCGCCTCCAAAGCCCATCTGGTGGTCAACGGCCGCGGCTGGCTGCGCACCCTGGGCGAACCCTTCCCCATCCCTTCGGTCATTCGTCTCAACGCCATGATCCGTCGCCCGCGGCCCACCATCCCCCTGACCAAGCGCGAGATCTTTCGCCGCGACGGCTACATCTGCCAGTATTGCGGCCGGCCCACCACGCGACCGACCATCGACCATGTGATCCCGCGCCAGCGCGGCGGCGGCTACACCTGGGAGAATCTGGTCACCGCGTGCCCCGAATGCAACCAGCGCAAGGGCAACCGCACGCCCGAAGAGGCCCACATGCCCCTGCTGCGCCGCCCCGCGCCGCCGCCGCGCAGCGCGATCTACCGCTTTCGCCGCTATCTGGCCCAACACGAGGAATGGCGGCCCTTCCTGGAGGGTTGGTGAGCGCGCCCGCCGCCCCGGACCGACAAGTGTTCCACCCGCCCGCGCGCTGGAGCCGGCTCTACGGCCTGGCCGCGCTGGTGAGTTTGGGCATTTTTGGGTGGACTGCGCTCCGCGCGTGGCAAACGCGCGGGCAAGACGACTTCGTCTTGTGGCTGACCCTGGCCGCGCTGGCCGCGTTTCTCACCCCCTGGCTGATCTACGGCTGGTGGTGGACCCGGCAGGTGGTGTACCACCTGGATGTCCACACCCTGACCCTGCGCGCGCCCGGCGCGCACGCCCAGATCGCGCTGGAGGACATTCTGTGGGCCGGGGTCGCGGCCCACTACGACCGCGCGTTGCCCACCCCGCCCCGGGGCTGGCCGGGGCTGATGGTCGGGCTGGTGGCCCAGCCCGAAGGCGCGACGGTGGCCTTTTATGGCGTGCGGGCGGGCCCCATCGTGGTGGTGGAAGACGCGGACGGCCGGGTGTTCGTGCTCACCCCCGCGGACGAAGCCGCGTTCCTGGACGCGCTGCGCGGGCGGCTGGACGCGGACGCGTCCGAGGCCCCGCCCGCGGCCGAGGTCGAGGACCAGGCCACGGCCGA
>JAADEN010000154.1 GCA_013153375.1 Chloroflexota bacterium
GCCCACGCTGTTCATCCTCAACCCCACCGCGAACAACGGGCAGGCCGCCCGGCTGGAGCCGCGGCTGCAGGCCGCGCTGCGCGACCTGGACGCGCCCTGGGAATGGGTGCGCACCCAAGGCCCGGCCCACGCCATCGGTCTGGCCCAGCAGGCCGCCCAAGAGGGCTTCGGACGGGTCGTCGCCCTGGGCGGCGACGGCACCGTGCACGAAGTGCTCAACGGTCTGATGCAGGTGCCCGCGGCCCAGCGCCCCTCCCTGGGCGTGGTGCCCATCGGCACGGGCAACGATTTTGCCTATGCCGTCGGCGCGCCCCGCGCGCCCGAGGACGCGGTCCGCTGGGCCCTGCGTGCGGCCCCGCGCCCCATCGATGTCGGCCGCGTGCGCGACGACCTGGGCCGCACCGAGTTTTGGGGCAACACTTTCGGCATCGGCTTCGACGCGGTGGTCACCATTCGCTCCCGGCGTCTGCCCTTGCGGGGCTTCCTGCGCTATCTGGTGGCCGTGCTGCAAACCATCTTTTTGGATCATCATCCCTGGGCCGGGCATCTGGAGGTGGACGGCGCGCGCCAAAAGGCCGCGTTCCTCATGCTGGTGCTGTGCAACGGCCCTCGGGAGGGCGGCGGCTTCTTCGTCGCGCCCCAGGCCCGGCCCGACGACGGCGAGTTCCACTACCTTCTGGTCCCCGCGGTCTCCCGGCCCACCATGTTTCGCCTGCTGCCCGCGTTCTTGCGCGGCACCCAAGAGCGCTTCGACGGCATTCAACTGCGGTCCTTCCGCCGCCTGCACCTGCGGGCCGACCGCCCGTTGCCCATCCACCTGGATGGCGAAATCTTCGCCGCCGCGGACCACGGCGTGCACGAGGTGACGGTGGATCTGTTGCCTGCGGCCCTGCAAGTGGCCCGCGGACCCGCGCCTGGATGATGCCATGCTCACCTTGCGGGCCCGTCTGCAAGCCGAAGACCGAACCTTCTGGCGCCTGGTGTCCGAAGCCTGGGGCCTGGAGCCGCCGCGGCTGAACCTGGACGACCTCACGGCCGCGCTGCTCGACGCGGACCGGGTGTACGCGCTGTGGCAGTCGTTGCCGGGCGAGGCCCAGGCCGCGCTGGCCGCGTTGCAGCGCCAGGGGGGAAAGATGCTGTGGGCCGTGTTCGTGCGCCGTTACGGCCCCCTGCGCGACCTCTCGCCCGCGCAGCAAGAGGAACTGGCCCCGCATCGGCATCCCCAATCGCCCGCGGAGTGGCTGTGGTATCGGGCCCTGGTGGGCCGGGCTTTCTTCGAGACGCCCCAGGGCCTGCTCGAGTACGCTTATGTGCCGTCCGACCTGGCGCTGCTGTTGCCTTTGCCGCCCGCGCCGACTTCGAAAGTCCAGACCACGGCCCTGGGCCGCCCGGCCGCGGCTTCTCGCGCCGCGCATCCCCAGCCCGCGCGCCCCTTGCGCACCCTGCAAGTCTGGACTCGCGCGCTGGCCTGGGTGCGCGATGGCCGCGCCTGGCAGGCGCTGCCCTTGCCGCGCGCCTGGGCCGTGGCCCCCCGTTGGCTGCAAAGCCTGTGGGCCGCGCTGGGGCTGGTGGACCGCGGCGGCCGGGTTCAAGGCTCGGCCGCGCGCGCCTGGCTCACCGCGCCCGCGCCTCAGGCCTGGTTCGCGGCTTATCGGGCTTGGCGTGATGCGCCCCAGGTCAACGACTTGCGGGCGTTGCCCCATTTGCGTTTCGAGGGCCCGTGGCAGAACGACCCCGTGGCCGCGCGGCAGCGTTTGTTGGCCTGGCTGCGCGCCTTGCCTCCCGGCCAATGGTGGGATCTGGACGCGTTCGTGGCCGCGGTGCGGGAGCACGAGCCCCACTTCCAGCGCCCCGCGCCCGACGACTTCGACTCGTGGTACATTCGCCGCGCGTCCGACGGCGCGTACCTGCGCGGCCTGGAGGCCTGGGACGAGGTGGACGGCGCGCTGGTGCGCTTTTGGCTCACCGGTCCGGCGCACTGGCTGGGCCTGCTCGACCTGGCGCGGGCCGAGCCCGAAGGCGCGGCGACCGCGTTTCGCCTCACGCCCGCGGCGGAGGCTCTCCTGGCCGACCGCCCGCCGCGGGAGGATGCCCTGCCCGCGGAGGACGCCCGGCCGCGCTGGCAAGGCCGCGGTAAACTGCAGGTGCCCTGGACCACCCCGCGGGCCGACCATTACCACATCGCCCGTCTGGCCGAGCCCGGCCCTGGGGACGACGCCGGGCTGACCTATCGCCTGACCGGGGCCAGCCTGCGGGCCGCGCGGGCCCAGGGGTTGCGCGGCGCGCAGGTGGCGCGCTGGCTGGCCGCGCATGTGGACGACTGGCCCCCGGCCGCGACCCAGGCCGTGACGCGCGTCTTCCACGGCGCTCGCGCCGCCCGCCTGCGCCGCGCCTGGGTGCTGCACCTGCCCTCGGCCGAGGCCCTGGCCGCGCTGCGCCGCTCCCCGGCGCGGGTGTACATCGTCGAGGTGTTGGCCCCCACCGTCGTGGTGGTGCGTCCCGAAGGCCGCACGGTCGTGCTGGATACCCTGTGGGATCTGGGCTACCTGGCCGAAGATCCTTCCCCCACCGACGCGTAATCTCTCATCGTGGTGTAACTTTTCGGCCCGGCATCCGTCTTCCTAATGTCCGTTGGACTTGTTTCGTCGTAGGAGGACGCGATGCGCAGGTGGCTGTTCGTGCTGGTGATGATGTTGGGATTGGGCAGTCTGGCCGCGTGTTCGGCCATGCCCGCGCAGGCGCTGGACGCCCGCGGGGAGCCGCCCGCGGCCAATCCGCTGACCGAGGTGCCGCAGGTGCCCCTGTCGTCCTCAGCGTCGGAACTGGCCGCGTCGGGCCGTGGGGAGTTGCGGGCGGTCAAGCATGAGTTCTTCCCGCTGGAGGGTCAGCACGCCACCATCGCCTGTCTGGCCTGTCATCAGGACAATCAATTCGTGGGCTTGCCCGAGACCTGCGAAGGCTGTCACGCCCAGGATCGGCCGCCCCAGCACTTCACGGGCCCGTGCCAGGGTTGTCACACCCCCGTGGCCTGGGATCAGGTGGTGGCTTTCGACCACACCCTGGCCGGGGCCAGCGATTGTCAGTCCTGCCATTTGCCCGACCGGCCCGAAAACCACTTCGCGGGCCAGTGCTCCGAGTGTCACCTCACCTCCGCGTGGCGGCCCGCGTCCTTCGACCACGCCGCGGCCGGAGCCACCGACTGTTTGGCCTGCCACAATGCGGACCAGCCCGCCGATCACTTCACAGGGCAGTGCTCCAATTGCCACATCACCACCGCGTGGCGGCCCGCGTTCTTCGACCACGCCGCGGCCGGGGCCAGCGACTGCCTGGCCTGCCACAGCCAGGACAAACCCGCCGGCCA
>JAADEN010000164.1 GCA_013153375.1 Chloroflexota bacterium
GCGGGGGATGGGAGGGGTTCACTCTCAGACGGGCATTTCTACTTTTGTGCGCATCCCTCGCGTCAGGCGCGAATAAAAAATCAGGGCGCTGCCCAGCGCCCTGACCGGACTTTGGACTGGGAGCAGCGGCGCGGCCAAAAGCGCGCCGCGCGCCGCGGCCCAAGCCCCGCGTTCAGCGCAGGGTCTTGTAGAGGGCTTCCTTCCAGCGGGCGGGGTCGCTCTCCCAGCACACTTCGATGTTCGGCGGCTTGTTGGTCACGCCCAACTCGTCCACCACGGTCATGCCGCGCGTCAGTTCGCTGTGGGTCTCCACATCCACATAGTGCTTGCCGCGGCGGGTGCAGATGGACGGATCCAGCGCGATGGACATGGCCACGGGGTCGGGCAGCGACAGGCCGGGCTCGCCCAGCCATTCCCGGTTGGCCTTGAGCGCGCTGATGTTGCAATCCAGCGCGAAGTCCGCGTAGGGCGTGTTGAAACTGCGCACATAGGCCATCTCTTCGTCGTCCAGGTTGGCCTCCCCGCGGCAGTGCTCCCAGCCGATCATCAGGATGGGGAACCCGGCGTGGAAGACGATGCGCGCGGCTTCGGGGTCCACCCAGATGTTGTATTCGGCCGCGGGGGTGATGTTGCCCACCTGATTGGCCGCGCCGCCCATGATGTAGGTCATGGGGATCTTCTCGGCCAGATCGGGGGCCAGGCGCAGCGCGGTGGCGATGTTGGTCAAGGGGCCCAGGGTCACCAGGGTGATCTCGCCGGGCGCGGCGCGGAAGGCCTCGATGATGGCCTCCACCGCGTGCTTGTCCGCGGGCTTGCGGGTGGGCTGATAGTTCATGCCGCCCATCCCGTCGGGGCCGTGGAAGAAGTACGCGTAACTGGGCTCGCGCAGCAGGGGGCGATCCAGGCCGGGGTACACGGGCGTGTCCTGGCCGGTGAGTTCCACGGTGTAGAGCGCGTTGCGCACGCCCATTTCCAGGGGCACATTGCCCGAGACCACAGAGATCCCCTCGACATGCACATCAGGCCAACGCAGGGCCATCAAGATGGCGACCGCGTCGTCAGAGGCCGTGTCGGTGTCAATCCAGAATTTGCGCATGGCTTTTCCTCCAGGGGAAGATGTTTTGGCGGACGGGTTCGTGGGCCGCGGCGCGGCCTCACAGGTCCAAGGAGGCGTCCGCGCCGTGCTCGGCCAGCACGCGGCGGACTTCCTCCAGGGTCGGCACCTGGCGTCCGGTGCCGAGTTTCTGCACTTTGGCCGCGCCCATGGCGTTGGCGAACAGGGCCATGTGGGCCAGGGGCCAGCCCCGCAGGTAGGCGTACACGAAGGCCGCGTCGAAGGAATCGCCCGCGGCGCTGGTGTCGCGCACGGGCACACGAAAGCCGGGGTGGACCACGGTCTCGTGCGCGGTGAGCAGCACGCAGCCCTGGGGCCCGCGTTTGACGCACACCAGCCGCGGACCCTGGGTCAGCAAGCGCCGGGCGTCCTCCCAGTGCCGCGCGCCGGGCAATACCAGGGGCACCTCCTCCTCGGTGAGCAGCAGCACATCGCTGTGGGCCAGCGCCGCGCGGCGCTGGTCGGGATGCGCCTCGGCCACCTGCGGGCCGGGGTCGAAGAACACGGGCCGTCCGTGGCGACGCGCGTAGGCCATGCTCTCCAGCACGGCCCGAGCCAGGGCGTCCTCCCGCAAGGCATAGCCCCAGGTCTGCACCGCGTCCGCGGCCCGGATGCGGGCCCGCCAGGTCTCGGTGAGGCGCACCTGCTCGGCCTCGCCGTAGCGTCCCAGGAAGACATGCCGCCCCTCGCCATCGGCCAGCACCAACACGGTGGATGTGGACGCGGCGGGCGGGCGCACCACCGCGGCGACATCCACGCCTTCCTGCTGCAAGATGTCCAACACGCCCCGGCCGAAGATGTCGTCCCCCAAGAGGCCCAGGGCCACCATGTGCATGCCCAGGCGGGCCCCCGCGATGAGAAAATTGCCCGCGCCGCCGGGCTCCAAAGTGATGGTGGACACGGTTTGGTGGGCGTAAGGCTCAACGGGAAAGCGCGTCGCCGGGGCCACGATGTCGGCCACCAGGTCACCCACCGAGACGACGGTGAAAGCCGGGGTCTCCATGCCTGCCGTCCTCTACGAGAGGTAGGTGGCGATGCGGTTCTCGGGCACGCGGCGGCTCAGGCGCTTCAGGCGGGCCGCGACCTCGTACTTGACCCGCTCCTTGTCGATGGTCAGCAGCCGGCCGTCTTCCAGCAGCACCTGGCCGTTGCAGATGACGGTGTGCACATCGCCGGCGCGTGCGCTGTACACCAGATTGGCCGCGGCGTCGAAGCGGGGGAAGGTGTGCAGGCCATCCTGGCGCAGCAGGGTGATGTCGGCCAGTTTGCCGGGCGCGAGTTGGCCCAGCCGGTCGCCCATCTGCATCACCTGCGCGCTGCCCTGGAACGCGATGTGCAACACCTCGGGCACCGGCATCACGGTGGGATCCCGGGCCGCGTCCTTCTGGGTCAGGGCCATGAGGCGCATCTGCTCCAGGATGTCCAGGGTGTTGCTGCTGACCGCGCCGTCGGTGGCCAGACCCACGGGGATGCCCGCGGCCCGGAACTTGGCCAAAGGCGCGGTGCCCATGCCCAGTTTCAGATAGGTCTTGGGCGCGTGCGCGATGCCCGTGTTGGCCCGCTGCAGCCGTTGGATGTCCTCGTCGGTGGGATACAAGACATGGGCCAGAATGGTGGGCACATCCAACACGCCCGTCTCGGCCAGCATCTGGATGGGCGTCACGCCGTATTGCTCCAGGCTGCGCTGCACCTGCTCCGCGGTTTCGGAGACATGGATGTGGATGCCCACGCCCAGGCGCTGGGCCCGCGCCGCGACCAGGCGCAGGAACTCGGGGCCGGTGGTGTACGGCGCGTGGGGGCCCAGCCAGGTGGTGATGCGTCCGTCGGCCGCGCCCTGCCAGCGTTGCACGAAGGCCACGGTTTCATCGAGTTTGGCCTCGCCCTGATGCCCGAACACGGCCCACACCAGATTGGCCCGCATCCCCGCGTCGGCCACGGCCCGCGCCACTTCGTCCATGAAGAAGTAGTGGTCGGCCACGCTGGTGATGCCGGCCTCGATCATCTCGGCCAGGCCCAGCAACGCGCCCCAATAGACATCCTCGGGGGTCAGGTTGGATTCCAGGGGCCAGATGTATTCGTTGAACCAGGCCTTGATGGGCACATCCTCGGCCAGGCCGCGGAAGAGCACCATGGGCACATGCGCGTGGGTGTTGATGAGCCCGGGGATGGCCAGCAGGCCCTGGGCTTCGATGACCTTCGTGCCCGGGGCCGGACGCAGGCGGCCCGTGGGCTGCAGGTC
>JAADEN010000063.1 GCA_013153375.1 Chloroflexota bacterium
CGCGCCCCCTGCCCTCCCCTCATAGGGGCGGGCAGGGGACAGGGATTAGCCCCGCGACAGGTGTAGGTCTGTTCTCATGGCCCCTCCCCTACGAGGGGAAGGGCGCGGTAGGGGCGACCGGTTGGTCGCCCCGCCGCGGGGTGGGGTTTGATAGGCTGGACGCGAAACACAACGACGCTTCTACCATTTGCCTGCACCCCGCGCCGCGGGTCTGGCCGCCCGCAGACCCGCGACGGAGGGCAAAAAAGTGTCAAACAGCAGCCTCGGGCCTGCTATACTTAAAAGGAGCCTTGAGCGAGGTGGTATGATGCCCCACAGACCGCAGAGCGAGACGAAGGTGCTGCGCGGGTTGGGCCGGATGTTGCTGGGCCTGATTCCGGTGTAGCGTCGCGCGTCCTGGGGCCGCTCCATGAGGAGCGGCTCTTTTTCGTCTCCCTCCCGCGGGCCCTACCATCCCATCCCCCAGGAGGAAACGCATGGCCGTCACGGGTTGGATCGAAGTCAACGAGGCCCTGTGCAAAGGCTGCGAACTCTGCGTGCACTACTGTCCGGTGCATGTCCTGGCCCTGGACGAGGAGCGCCTCACGCCCCAGGGCTACCATCCCGCGGTGCTGGTGGCCGAGGGATGCACCGGCTGCACCCTGTGCGCGGTGGTGTGCCCCGAGGGGGCCATCACTGTGTATCGTGAGGAAAAGCCCAAGCGCCGGGCGCGCGCGGCGGCATAATCTGGCAGGAGGTCTTCCATGAGCACCCGGGAATTGATGAAAGGCAACATTGCTATGGCCGAGGCGGCGATTCGGGCCGGCGTCGAGGCCTATTACGGCTACCCCATCACGCCGCAAAGCGAACTGCTGGAGCACATGTCCAAACGCCTGCCCGAACTGGGGCGGGTGTTCCTGCAGGCCGAGAGCGAGGTCGCGGCTATCAACATGGCCTACGGCGCGGCCTGCACGGGCGCGCGGGTAATGACATCCACCTCGGGGCCGGGCTTCAGCCTGATGGCCGAGGGCCTGTCGTACATCGCGGGCACCGAGGTGCCCCTGGTGGTGGTGGATGTGATGCGCGGCGGGCCGGGCCTGGGCAACATCGCGCCCTCCCAGGGCGACTACCGGCAGGTGGCCCACGGCGCGGGCCACGGGGACTTCTTCCCCATCGTGCTGGCGCCGTCGTCCATCCAGGAAGCCGTGGATCTGGTCACCCTGGCCTTCGACCTGGCGCAAAAATATCGCTCCATCGTCATCGTCATCGCGGACGGCACCATCGGCCAGATGATGGAGCCCGTGGCCCTGCCCGATTATCGGCCCCTGCCCACCACCCGTCCCGAGTGGGCGGTCACGGGCGAGCCGGGCCGCCCGCGGCGCCGCCTGACCTCCCTCTACCTGCACGCGGAGGACGAGGAGGTGGTCAACCTGCGCCTGGTGCGCCGCTGGCGGCAGGTGGAGGCCAACGAGGTGCGCTATCGCACCTACTATCTGGACGACGCGGAGTTCGTGGTGGTCGGCTTCGGCATGGCCGGACGGGTGGCCCTGTCCGCGGTGCGCCACGCGCGCGAGCAGGGCCTCAAAGTGGGGCTGTTCCGCCCCATCACCCTGCGGCCTTTCCCCACGCGCGCGTTGCGGGAACTGGCCCCGCAGGCCAAGGCCATGCTGGTGGTGGAGATGAACAGCGGCCAGATGCTGGACGATGTGCTGGCCGCGGTGCAGGGCCGCACGCCCGTGCGCTTCTACGGACGCATGGGCGGCATGGTGCCCTTCCCCGACGAGGTGCTGGAGCAAATCCACCTGCTGACGCAACAGCCCCCCACGCCCGACGAGGATCCCCGAGCCCTGTGGTTGGAGCACATGGCCCGCGTGGTCGAACCCCACGCGGCCTGACCGCGCCCAACGGCAGGTTTCCCCGAGAAACGGACTCTTTCAGGAGGTTCCCATGACCACGAGTGTGAGCGCCCCTCCCCGCAAGCCGCTGAAGGTGGTTTATCGTCCGCCGCGCACCTATCTGACGCCGACGCACTACTGTCCGGGCTGCACCCACGGCATCGCGCATCGCATGGTGTCGGAGGTGCTGGAGGAGATGGGGCTGGCCGAACGCACCATCGGCATTTCGCCCGTGGGCTGCGCGGTGTTGGCGTATCAATACTTCGACCTGGACGGCGTCGAGGCCGCGCACGGCCGCGCGCCGGCCATGGCCACGGGCATCAAACGGGTGCTGCCCGACCGGGTGGTGTTCACTTATCAGGGCGACGGCGACATGGCCTCCATCGGCATGGGCGAGATCGTGCACGCGGCCGCCCGGGGAGAACGCATCACCGTCATCTTCATCAACAACGCCATCTACGGCATGACCGGCGGCCAGATGGCCCCCACCACCCTGCCGGGGCAGGTGACCACCACCTCGCCCCGGGGGCGCGACATCCACGCCCAGGGCTACCCCATCCGCATGGCCGAACTGCTGGCCGGGCTGGACGGCGTGGCCTACTCGGTGCGCCACAGCCTGCACGACCCCACCCACATCCGCAAGGCCAAGAAGGCCATTCGGCTGGCCTTCGAGGCTCAGGTGCGCGACCTGGGCTTCTCCATGGTGGAACTGCTCTCCACCTGCCCCACCAACTGGGGGATGACGCCTTTCGAGGCCATGCAGTGGGTGAAGGAGAACATGACCCAAGTGTTCCCCCTGGGCGAATACAAGGTGCATCCCGAGTTGAAGAAGTTGCGGGTGTAAGGAAGGAGGCACGGCCATGCAAACGGAAATCATCTTCGCGGGCTTCGGCGGCCAAGGCATCCTGTTCGCGGGGCAGGTGCTGGCCTACGCGGGCATGGACGCGGGTCTGGAGGTCACCTGGCTGCCCTCCTACGGGCCTGAAATGCGCGGCGGCACGGCCAATTGCACCGTCATCCTGGCCGACGAGGAGATCGGATCGCCCCTGGTCAAGCATCCCCAGGCGCTGGTGGCCATGAACGCGCCGTCGTTGGACAAGTTCGAGCCCCTGGTGCAGCCCGGCGGCGTGGTCATCGTCAACGCCTCGCTGGCCCTGCGGGGCGTGGAGCGGGACGATGTGCAAGGGCTGGAGATTCCGGCCAACCACATCGCGGAGGAAATCGGCGATCGGCGTCTGGCCAACATGGTGGCCACGGGCGCGCTGATCACCATGCTGCCCGTGCTCACCCTGGATCAGGTGAAGCAGGCCCTGGCCGAGCACCTGCCCGAGCGCAAGCGGCATCTGCTGGAGCCCAACTTCCGCGCCCTGGACGCGGGCGCGGCCTTCGTGCGCGAGCGCCGCGGCGCGCCCGCGTAGGCGCGCGGCCGCGTCCTC
>JAADEN010000211.1 GCA_013153375.1 Chloroflexota bacterium
CGCCCGCGCAGCGAGGCCGAGATCCGCCGTCGCCTGCGCCGCGGAGGGTACGCGCCCGCGGTGGTCGAGGCCACCGTGGCCCGGCTGCGGGAACTGGGCTGGCTCGACGACGCGGCCTTCGCCCGCCAATGGGTGGACAACCGGGTGACTTTTCGTCCCCGGGGGCGGGCCTTGCTGCGGGCCGAACTGCGCCAGAAAGGCGTGGCGCCGGACCACATCGAGGCCGCGCTGCGGGAAGTGGACGAGGAGGCCCTGGCCCTGGAGGCCGGCCGCAAGGCCCTGTCCCGCTACCGGCATCTGCCCTGGCCCACCTTCGCCCGTCGCCTGAGCGCCTACCTGGCCCGGCGGGGTTTCCCCGCCGCGCTGGTGCGCGAGGTGGTGCCGCGCTTGTGGCGTGAAAGCCGCGGCCCTACGGACCCGGAACTTGAACCTGGACAAGGAGCAGAATCATGGTGAATGCATTGTTGTGGCTGCTGGTCGGTATTGTGTTGGGCGCGGTCGTGGGCGCGGCCGTGGCCCTGTGGCGCAAGCAAGTGCGTGACCAACAGACCCTGCAAGACGCGGCCACGCGGGCCGAACGCCTGATCCAAGAGGCCCAGGAGCGGGCCCGCGAGATCGAGCGCGAAGCCAAAGAGGAGGCCCAGCGCCTGCGCCGCAGCGTGGAGGAAGAACTGGCCCGCCGCCGCCGCGAACTGCAGCAAGAGGAACAGCGCCTGCGTCGGCGCTGGGAGGATCTGGAGCGTCGTCTGGACCGCCTGAGCCAGCGGGAGCAGGCCCTCAACAAGCGCCAGAGCGCGCTGGACAAGCGGGCCAACGAAATCGAGCGCCTGTACGAGGAGCAAAAGGCCAAACTCTACGAGGTGGCCAACCTGAGCCCTGAAGAGGCCCGCCAGCAGGTGCTGGCCCAGGCCGAAGAAGAGGCCCGCCGGGAGATCGCGCGCATCATCCGCCAGATCGAGACCGAGGCCAAGGAAGAGGGCGAGCGCCGGGCCCGCAAGATCCTGGCCACGGCCATGCAGCGGGTGGCCTCGGACCAGGTGGCCGAACTGACCACCGCGGTGGTGCCCCTGCCCGCGGAGGAGATGAAGGGCCGCATCATCGGCCGCAGCGGGCGCAACATCCGGGCCTTCGAGCAGGCCGCAGGCGTGGACCTCATCGTGGACGATACCCCCGAGGCCGTGACCATCTCCAGTTTCGACCCCGTGCGCCGGGAGATCGCCCGCCGCGCGCTGACCAAACTGGTCATGGACGGCCGCATCCACCCCGCGCAGATCGAGAAGGTGGTCAGCAAAGAGCGCGAGGAGGTGGAACGCATCGTGCTCGAGGCCGGCGAAGAGGCCGCGTTCGAGGCCGGCGTGGCCGGGCTGCCCCAGGAGGTGCTCAAGACCCTGGGCCGCCTCAAATTCCGCACCTCTTTCGGGCAAAATCAGTTGCACCACGCCATCGAAACGGCCAAACTCGCGGCCATGCTGGCCGCGGAACTGGGCGCGGATGTGCAGATGGCCAAGACCGCGGCCCTGCTCCACGACATCGGCAAGGCCCTGGACCACAATGTCGAAGGCCCCCACGCGCTTATCGGCGCGGACTTCCTGAAGAACTACGGCCTGCCGCCCAAAGTGGTCAACGCGGTGGCCGCGCACCATCACGATGTGGAACAGGAGAGCGTGGAGGCCATCATCGTGGAAGTGGCCGACGCCATCTCGGGCGCCCGGCCCGGCGCGCGGCGCGAGAGCGTCGAGGAGTACATCAAGCGGGTCAAGGTGCTGGAGGAGATCGCCAAGGGCTTCGAAGGCGTGAAGGAATGCTTCGCGCTGCAGGCCGGCCGGGAAGTGCGGGTCATCGTGCGTCCCACCGAAGTGGACGATGTGGCCGCGCAGCGCCTGGCTCGGGAGATCGCCAAGAAGATCGAAGAGCAGTTGCAGTACCCCGGCCAGATCAAGGTCACCGTCATCCGCGAGACCCGAGCCATAGATTACGCCCGCTAACCCTCGCCAACACCGAGCGGGGAGCCCCTTTCGGCTCCCCGCTTCTTGCTTCCTGCTCCCTTAGCAGCGTCGCACGGGCGGATCCACATTCAAGCGCTCGCGCACCACATAGGTGGGTTTGTCCTGGGTCTCGTGATAAGTGCGCACCAACAGTTCCGCGATCAGCCCCATGAGCACGGCCTGAAACCCCAGAATCACGAACATCAGCCCCGTCTGGAAGAAGGGCGACTTCAGCGCGCTGATGCCCCATCCCACCCGACGCACGAACACGAACAGCAGCATGGCCGAGCCCAACCCGGCCAGGGTCAACCCCAGCCCGCCGAACAGGTAGATGGGCTTGTGGAAGTACGACAGCAGGAACTTCACCGTCACCAGGTCGAGCAGCACCTTGACGATGCGGTTCAGGCCGTACTTGCTGCGGCCATAGCGCCGCGGCCGATGCGTGACCTCCACCTCCGCGATGCGCGCGCCCACCGCGGCCGCGTACGCAGGGATGAAGCGGTGCATCTCGCCGTACAGCCGAAACTCCCGCAGCACCTCCCGGCGGTAGGCTTTGAGGGTGCAGCCGTAGTCGTGCAGCGGCACGCCCGTCACCGTGGAGATGAGCCAGTTGGCCAGCCGCGAGGGCAGCACCCGGGTGAGGAACGGATCCCGCCGCTGCCGCCGCCAGCCGCTGACCACATCGTAGCCCTCCTCCAGTTTGGCCAGCAGTTTGGGGATGTCCGCGGGATCGTTTTGCAGGTCCGCGTCCAACAGCACGATGATCTCCCCGCGGGCGTGGTCGATGCCCGCGGCGATGGCCGCGGTCTGGCCGAAGTTGCGCCGCAGCAGCACGACCCGCACATGCTCGGGGTCGCGCGCGGCCAGTTGGCGCAGAATCTCGGGGCTGCGGTCTTGACTGCCGTCGTCCACCAACACCAGTTCCCAGGGGCGGGGGAAGTGCTCCGCGGCGGCCAGCACCGCGTCGTAGAGCAACGGCAGATTTTCTTCCTCGTTGTACACGGGTACGACCAACGAGAGGGCCATCTTCATGGATACCTCCGCGGCGTCGGGCTGACGCGTCACGCCGCGGTTCAAGGATACCATGTTCGCCCCGCGGCCGTGGCCCACCCCAGGCGACGGAACAGGGCCGGGGCCAGACCCGTGACCCAGAAGCCCACCAGGCCGTAGCGCAGCAGCCGCGCCGCGGCGGGCAGCAGTCCCTCGCCCGCGGGCAGCACGGCCCGCAGTCCGGCCCAGAGCAGCAGCACGCCGGCCAGGCCCACCAGCACCCGCAGGCCCCGCTGGAGCGCCGGTCCACCCGCG
>JAADEN010000220.1 GCA_013153375.1 Chloroflexota bacterium
CCGCCCCACGCCGCGGATTGGGTGGCCCGCGCGCCCACGGACGATCCCATCGTCTATGCCGCGGCCGCGCTGCGGGTGGACGCCGCGGGTCGGCTGACCCACCTGCGCCTGGCCCTGACCGGCGTGAGCGCGCGGCCCGTGTTCGTGCCCGCGGGCCTGGAGGACTTCCTCGGCCGCCCCGCGGACGAGGACACCTGGCGGGCCATCGCCCAGGCCGTGGCCGAAGCCGTGCGGCCCAAGGACGACTTCCGCGGCAGTGCGGCGTACCGCCGGGCCATGGCCGAAGTGTTGACCCGCCGCGCGCTGCAGGCCGCGCAGGTCCCCGCGTCCGCTTGAGCCTTTCCCCCGCTGCGGAGGCGCCCCATGACCCAGACCATCACCCTGACCGTCAACGGCCAGCCCCACACCCTGGAAGTGCAGCCCAGTACCACCCTGCTGGACGCGCTGCGCGGCCTCGGCTTCTTCAGCGTCAAGCGCGGCTGCGATTCGGGCGATTGCGGCATCTGCACCGTGTTGGTGGACGGCCAACCGCTGCGCAGTTGTCGCCTCAAAGCCGTGGACATGACCGACCGGGCCATCCTCACCCTGGAGGGCCTGGCCCCGCGCGGGGAACTGCATCCCCTGCAACGGGCCTTCATGGAGGTGGGCGCGTCCCAGTGCGGCTTTTGCACCCCCGGCCAGATCATGACCGCCAAGGCCCTGCTGGACCGCCATCCCCATCCCAGCGAGGACGAGATTCGGGCCGCGCTGAACGGCGTGCTGTGCCGCTGCACGGGCTACGCCAAGATCGTCAACGCGGTGCAGCGGGCCGCGGACCTGCTGGACGACCCCGAGCGGGCCCGGCCCTTCGAGCCCGTGTTCCATGTGTTCACCCCCGACCAGGAGCCCAGGGCCGTGCTGGACGCGTACCGGCAGGCCGCCGCGGACTGGCACCCCCGCCCGCCCTTGGTGCTGGCCCCACCGGAGTTGTCCCCCACCCATGAGGTGGGCCGCGGCCGCCCCAAGGTGGATGCGGTCAAACTGGTGCAGGGCCGGCCCGTCTTCGCGGTGGACATGCGGCGGGAGGGCATGCTGTACGCCGCGTTGCTCACCAGCCCCCACGCGCACGCCCGCATCAAGCGCATCGACACCTCCCGGGCCGAGGCCCTGCCGGGCGTGCACGCGGTGCTGACTTATCGGGATCTGCCGCGAGTCAAGTTCGCGTCGGGCGGTCAGAGTTACCCCAACCCCAAGCCCTACGACCAGACGGTGCTGGACTGGAAGGTGCGGCATGTGGGCGACCGGGTCGCGGTGGTGGCCGCGGACACGCCCGACATTGCCCGCCGCGCGCTGCGTCTCATCGAGGTGGAGTACGAGGTGCTGCCCCATGTGCTGGATCCGCTGGAGGCCATGCAGCCGGGCGCGCCCGTGATCCACGACGAGGAGGACACCACCGACCTGTACGATCGGGAGCGCAACATCGTGCACCACATCGAGGCCCAGGTGGGGGATTCGGACGCGGCCTGGGCCGAGGCCGATGTGGTGTTCGAACGCGAGTATCGCACCTCCCAGCAGCAGCATGTCAACCTGGAGCCCCACGCGGTCCTGACCTATTGGGACGAAGACGACCGCCTGGTGGTGGTGACCAGCACCCAGGTGCCCTTCCACATTCGGCGCATGTTGGCCGGCATCGTGGGCCTGCCCGAGAAGCGCATCCGGGTGGTCAAGCCCCGGGTGGGCGGCGGCTTCGGCAACAAGCAGGAACTGGTGGTGGAAGACCTGGCCGCGTGGCTCACCATCAAGACCGGCCGGCCCGTGTACCTGGAGTACACCCGCTACCAGGAATTCGTCAGTTCCCGCAGCCGCCATCCGCACATCATGCGCTTCAAGGCCGGCGTGACCAGGGACGGGCGCTTAGTGGCCCTGGAGTTGCACCTCATTACCGACGCGGGCGCGTACGGAACCCACAGTTTGACCGTGCCCATGGTGGCCGGCCTCAAGAGTTTGTCCCTCTACAACGCGCCCTACACCCGCTTCGTGTGCGATTCGGTGTACACCAACAAGCCCACGCCGGGTGCGATGCGGGGCTACGGCGCGACCGAGGCCTTCTTCGGCCTGGAGAGCCTGATGTCGGAGATCGCGGCCGAGATGGGCTGGGATCCGCTGGAGTTTCGACGCCAGAACTGGGTGCGGGTGGGCGAGGTGGTGCGCATCGCCCGGGAGTTGGGCGAGGGGCCCACGGGCCACGAGCAGGTGGTGCGCAGCAGCGGCCTGGACGCGTGCGTGCGCCTGGGCGCGGAGGCCGTGGATTGGTACGCCAAGCGGGGCAATCCGCAATGGCAGCGGGTGCCCGGCAAGCCCCACTTGCGGCGGGGCATCGGCATGTCGGTGGCCATGCACGGCAGCGGCGTGGCCGGGCTGGACATGGCCGCGGCTTTCCTGAAGATGAACGACGACGGCTCGTTCAACCTGCTGGTGGGCGCGGCCGACATCGGCACGGGCGCGGATACGGTGCTGGCTCAGATCGCGGCCGAGGTGCTGGGCGTGACCGCGGACGACATCATCGTCTATTCGGGCGACACGGACTTCACGCCCTTCGACAAGGGCTCCTACGCCAGCAGCACCACCTACATCAGCGGCAACGCGGTGCGCAAAGCCGCGCAGGAGGTGGCGTGTCAGATTCGGGCGCGGGCGGCCCTCATGTTGGGGATGGATCAGGTTGGGGCCATCGAGTTGCGCGACGGCCGCGCGTTCGCGCCCGATGGCCGCTCGGTCACCCTGCGGGAGATCGCGCTGCACAGCCTGCACCAGCACGACCAGCGGCAGATCATGGCCGCCGCGTCCCACATGAGCCCCACCAGCCCGCCGCCCTTCGCGGCCCAGTTCGTCGAGGCCACTGTGGACCTGGAGACCGGCCAGATCACCGTGGATCGGGTGGTCATGGCCGTGGACGCGGGGCGGGTCATCAACCCCCTCGCGGCCGCGGGGCAGGTCGAAGGCGGCATCCAGATGGGCCTGGGCTTCGCGCACACCGAGGAGATGGTGTACGACGAGCGGGGCAAGATGGTCAACGCCCGGCCGGGGCCCTACTACACCTACCGGGCCGCGGACATGCCCGAGGTGGAGGTGCTCTTCGTGCAGACCGACGAACCCAGCGGGCCTTTTGGGGCCAAGTCCGTGGCCGAGATCCCGGTGGACGGCATCGCGCCGGCCCTGGCCGACGCGCTGTACGACGCGACGGGCGTGCGCCTGCGCCGCATCCCCTTGACGCCCGAGCGGGTGTGGCGCGCGTTGCGTGGGGATGG
>JAADEN010000178.1 GCA_013153375.1 Chloroflexota bacterium
ATGCGCGGCCAGCAGCACCCGCAGGGGCCGCGGCCGGGTGCGCTGCGCGGGTCGGTGGACCAGCAAGTTGCCCAGCGCGTCGGTGGTGATGTGGGCCGCGACCCCGCGCAGCGCGCGGCGCACGATGGCCCGCGCGGGGCCCTCGTGGCCCGAAACGGCCACGGCTTCGGTGAGTTCCCGCAGTTCGCGGTGGGCGCGGCGGCTCAAAGAAGGAAAGTCGGCGGACATGGCGCTCCTCGGGGCAGCGGCGGTGGGTGTCGGCGCGAGCGTTGCGCGTCGCGGCGGGCGGTCGGCCCGCCGCGGGGGATGGGAGGGGGTTACGCGGCGGGGGCATTTCTACATTGTTGGCATGTACCCTATTATACCCTCGCCCCAGGGGCACCCTGGTTCCGTGCTATAATGGAAGGTGACGCGTAGCCTGCATGACTTCCCGGAGGAGGGGGCGCATCGCCTGCTGTCACGGCGACCGGCGCGGCAGTACATCACCGGGCGCTCCCCCGGTTTGGCGTCTCTCCCGACGACCCCTGACCCGCGCGGTCCAACCGAGACTCTCGAGGCCAGGCTTCCGCCGCGGAAGCGGCGGCCCGGTCGACGCGAACGAAATTTGACATCACGAGGTTTTCCATGAGCGACCAAGTTCTGCGCATCATTCCCTTAGGAGGTTTGGGCGAAATCGGCAAGAACATGATGGCCTACGAGTACGGCGACGACATCCTCATCGTCGATACGGGCCTCATGTTTCCCACCAGCGACATGCTGGGCGTGGACTACATCATCCCCGACTTCCAGTATCTCTACGACAAGGCCCATCGGGTGCGGGGCATCGTCTATACCCACGGCCACGAGGACCATACGGGCGCGGTGCGCCATGTACTGGAGCGCATCCCCGTGCCCATGTACGCCACGCCCCTGACCAAGGGCCTGTTGCAAATCAAGATTCGGGGCGACCGCAACCTGAAAAATTTGCCCATCCACGAAGTGCGGCCCGGCGACACCGTACGCATCGGGCCCTTCAAGGTGGAGTTCATCCATGTGACCCACTCCATCCCCGACTCGGTGGCGCTGGCCATCACCACGCCCGCGGGGTTGGTGGTGCACACGGGGGACTACAAGTTCGACCACACGCCCATCGACGGCAAACCCACGGACTTCGCGGCCCTGGCCGCGCTCTCCCGGCGTCCCGGCGGCGTGCTGGCCCTGCTGGCCGATTCCACCAACGCGGACAAGCCCGGCTGGACGCCTTCGGAGCAGGTCATCACCCCCGCGCTGGAGGCGGCCATGCGCGAGGCCCCCGGCCGGGTGCTGGTGGCCACCTTCGCCTCGCTGATCTCGCGCATGCAGCAGGTGGCCGATGTGGCCGCGCGGCTGGGCCGCAAACTGGCCTTCGTGGGCACCAGCATGGTGGAAAACGCCAAGATGGCCCGCAAACTGGGGTATCTGCAGGTGCCCGATGAGGTACTGGTGCCTTTGGAGCAGGCCCTCAAACTGCCGCCCGAAGAGGTCGTCCTCATGGTCACGGGCTCCCAGGGCGAACCTTCGTCCATCCTGGGCCGCCTGGCCGGGGTGGGCGGCGCGCGCGGCCGGCGGCCCTTCAGCGTGCAGGAGGGCGACACCATCATCATCTCCGCACACCCCATCCCCGGCAACACCGAGAATGTGTACCGCACCATCAACAGCCTGATCCGCAAGGGCGCGCATGTGCTCTACGACCCCATCGCGCGGGTGCATGTCTCGGGCCACGCCAGCCAGGAGGAGATGAAATTGATGCTCAACCTGGTGCGGCCCAAGCACTTCATCCCCATCCACGGCGAACTGCGGCATCTGGACCAGCACAGCCGCATGGCCCAACAGTTGGGCATCCCCAAAGAGCGCATCGCGGTGGTGGAAAACGGCCAGGTGATCGAATTTCGGCGCGGCAAGATGCGGCTGGCCGAGCGGGTGCCCGGCGGCTGGGTGTTCGTCGAGGGCGCGGTGGTGGGCGAATCCAGCATCCGGGAGATCAAGGAGCGGCAGGCTCTGGCCCGGGGCGGCTTGCTGCTGGTCACCGTGCCCGTGGACCCCGCGACGGGCAAACTGGCCGGGGATGTGGATGTGGTCACCCGGGGCTTCGTCTATCCCGAAGGGGCGGACGAATTCACGGCCGTGCTGCGCAAGCGCATCAAGAAGGCCCTGAAAGGCGCCACGGGCGATTTGGAAAAGGCCCTGGAGCAGACGGTCAAGAACTTCGTGTACGGCGAACTGCGCCGTCGGCCTCAGATTTTCGTCACCGTGAAGGATGTGGCGCGGAACGGGCCCGCGTCCGGCGGAAACGGCGCCGCGCCCCGCCGGGCCACGAAGGGAGGTTGAGGGCGATGAACTTCCTCATCACCGGCGTGGCGGGCTTTCTGGGCTCCGCGCTGGCCCGCCGCCTGGTGCGCGAAGGCCACCAGGTGCGCGGCCTGGACGACCTTTCCACCGGTGACCCCGAGCGGGTGCCGCCCGAGGTGCTGTTCACCCGCGGGGATGTGAACGACCGCCCCAAACTGTGGACCTTGCTGCAGGATGTGGACTGCGTGTACCACCTGGCCGCGCGCGTGTCCGTGCCCGAGTCGGTGCTCTACCCCCGGGAGTACAACCATGTCAATGTGGGCGGCACGGTCACCCTCATGGAGGCCATCCGGGATGTGGGCGTGCGGCGGGTGATCTTCGCGTCCTCGGGCGCGGTGTACGGCCACCAGGACCATCAGCCCCTGCGGGAGGACATGCTGCCCAACCCCGGCTCGCCGTACGCGGTGTCCAAACTGGCCGCGGAGCACTATGTGCACACCATCGGCCGGCAGTGGGGCGTGGAGACGGTGGCCCTGCGGGTGTTCAACGCCTATGGCCCGCATCAGCCCCTGCCGCCCGCGTACCCGCCGGTGATCGCCAACTTCCTGTACCAGGCCGTGCGGGGCGGCACCCTGGTGGTCCACGGCGATGGTTCGCAAACCCGGGATTTCGTGTATGTGGACGATGTGGTGCAGGCGCTGGTGGCCGCGGCCACCGCGCCGGGAGTGGCCTACGAGACCATCAATGTGGGCAGCGGCGTGGCCACGCCCATCCGGGAACTGGCCCAGCGCATCGTGGAATTGACCGGCGGCCGGGCGCAGATCATCTTCAACCCCCGCAGCGTGGGCGGCGTGGCCCATATGCAGGCCGACCTGAGCAAGGCCCGCGCTCTGCTGCACTACGAACCCCAGTTCACCCTGGAGCAGGGCCTGCGAGCCACCTTGGCCCGCG
>JAADEN010000052.1 GCA_013153375.1 Chloroflexota bacterium
GGTTAGCCCGCCGCGGGGGATGGGAGGGGTTTGCACCAAACGGCCATTTCTACATGGTTTGCATGCACCCTTTTTTGGGCCCTTTGGCCCCCTGGCGCGCTTTCTTGTGGTATAATGCCTGCCGCGTCCCCCGGACGGCTGGGCTGTCGGGGGTCGTCCTGTGTTTCGGGAATTCCGCACGGCCCGGGTTGGTGGTTGCGGGTCGTAAGTGTCGGGAGGAACTTCCATGAACCAAGAATGGTTACGGGCCCTGAAAGCCGAGCCCAACCCCAATATCCCCGCGGATTTGAGCCCGGGGGACATCGTCAGCGTTTTCGTGCGCATCAAAGAAGGCGACCGCGAGCGCGTGCAAGAATTCAAGGGGACCGTGATTCGGGTTCGGGGCGGCGGCAACGACGCCACTTTCACGGTGCGCCGCATCGCCAGCCACGGCATCGGCGTGGAACGCACCTTCTTGCGGCATTCGCCGCGCATCGAGAAGGTGGTCCGGCATCAGCAGTCCAAAGTGCGGCGCGCCCGGCTGTATTACCTGCGTGACCGCATCGGCAAGCACGCGCGGCTCAAGGCGAAACTGCCTTCCAAGAAGAAATAAACTTTTTCGCCCTCCTCCGACGCGGGCCGGTGCTTCTCAGCCCGGCCCATTTTCGTCTTGGTCAAGGAGACGCGCACCATGTCCGTCTTCCCGCGCATTCTCATCGTCACCAATCGCTATCCTCGGCCCGAGAAGCCGCCCATCGTGGGCATCCCCGAGACTTACGCCCAGGCCCTGTACGCGGCCCAGGCCATGCCCATGCTGGTGCCCCTGTCCACGCCTGTGGAGCAGGTGCTGGAGGTCTGGTGGCCGCTGGCCGATGGCCTGCTGTTGGCCGGGGGCGGCGACATTGATCCGGCGCGTTTTCACGGCCAGCCGCACCCCAAGGTGGACGAGGTGTATCCTGATCGCGACGCGGTGGAGATCACCCTGGCCCGCCGCGCGGTGGCCGAGGGCGTGCCCGTGCTGGCCATCTGCCGCGGCATCCAGGTGCTCAATGTGGCCCTGGGCGGCACGCTGTACACCGACATCCCCGACCAACTGCCCGACGCGGTGATCCATCGCGGGCAGGGGCCGCTGCGCCATTTGTGCGCGCATCCCGTGCACCTGGAGGCCGCCAGTCGTTTGGCCGCCATTTTGGGCACCACCGACCTGTGCGTCAACAGTTTTCACCATCAGGGCATCAAGGACCTGGCTCCTGGGCTGCGCGCGGTCGCCTGGTCGGAGTGCGGCCTCATCGAAGCCGTGGAGGTGCCCGAGCATCCCTTTGCCATTGGGGTGCAGTGGCATCCCGAGTTGATGGCCCGGCAGGAGCACGAGCCCATGCAGGCCCTGTTCCGCGCCTTTGCCCAGGCCGCGCGCACGCGCGCCCGGATGCGCACCGCGGCCCACGCGGCGCGGTGAGTGCGGGTCGGAACACCTTGCGGTATAATGCCCCCATCATGAGCGAGCATTCCCTGGCACCTCGGCCCGAGCGAACCATTGCCGGCCGCTACCGCCTGCGGGACCTGTTGGGCCTGGGCGGCATGGCCGAGGTGTATCTGGCGTATGACCTGAAACTGGAGCGCGAGGTCGCGCTCAAACGCCTGCGACCCGAATACGCGCGCTGGCCCGACTTTCGGGCGCGCTTCTTGGACGAAGCCCGGCTGGCCGCCCAACTCAACCATCCCAACATCGTCACCGTGTACGATGTGGTGGAGGACGACGACACCATCCTCATCGTGATGGAATATGTGCCGGGTTCGACGCTGGCGGCGCGGCTCAAGGAGCGCGGCCCGCTTCCTTTGGAAGAGGCCCTGCACTATCTGGTGCAAGCCTGCGCCGGTTTGGGATATGCCCATCGGGCCGGGCTGGTGCACGGGGATGTGAAGCCGCAAAATTTGCTCATCGCGCCGGGCCAGCGGGTGAAGGTGGCCGATTTCGGCCTGGCCCGGGTGTACGAAGTCGTGCGCCGCTCGCGCTCCCAGGGCGTGGTCTGGGGCTCGCCGCCCTACCTCTCGCCCGAGCACGCCCGGGGCGAGCCGCTTCTGCCCGCCTCGGATGTCTATTCCCTGGGCGTGGTGCTCTATCAGGCGCTCACGGGACATTTCCCCTTCACGGCCCAGTCGCCGCGGGAGTGGCTGATCGCGCATCGCGAGGCCACGCCCCTGCCGCCCCGAGAGTACAATCCCGAGATTCCCCCGCGGCTGGAGCAGGTGCTGCTGCAAGTGCTCTCCAAGGAGCCGCGGACCCGCTTCCGCACCGCGGACCAGTTCGGCCGGGTGCTGCTCCAGTTCACCCAGCGCGCGGACACGCGGGCCGTCACCATGCCCGCGCAGCAGCAAATCGTGCTGACGCCCGTGAAGTCGAAGCGGACGGGCGAGGCGCACCCGCGCCTGGGCCCGACCTTGCCCGGCCGGCCCTTCGCGGAGCCCGTCCCCCAAACCCCCATGCTCGGCCTGAACTGGGACGCGGGAACCTGGGCCCTGGCCGTGTTGGCCGTGCTGGCCGTGCTCGGACTGATCCCGCTGTGGTTGTGGGTTTATTATTTGTATCATCCGCCCGGGCCTTGAGAGGTGTGTCATGCTCCCTGTGCAACTCGCGCCGTCCATTTTGAGCGCGGACTTCGGCCATCTGGCGCGTGAGATTCAAACCGCGGCCCGTCACGGCGCGCAGCGCATCCATGTGGATGTCATGGACGGCCATTTCGTGCCCAATTTGACCCTGGGGCCGGTCGTGGTGCAGGCCTGCCGCGCGGCCACGGACCTGCCTCTGGATGTGCACCTCATGATGCTGGCCCCTGAGCGTCTGCTGGACGCGTTCGCGCAGGCCGGCGCGGATGTGCTGGTGCCCCATGTGGAAGCCACGCCCCACATCCATCGGGTGCTGCAACGCATTCGCGATCTGGGCGTGGCCGCGGGTGTGGCGTTGAACCCCGGCACGCCGCCGGTGATGGTGGAGCCTGTGCTGCACCTGGTGGACCAGGTGCTGGTGATGACGGTGAATCCGGGTTTTGCGGGCCAGGCTTTCTTGCCCGAGGCGCTGGAGACGGTGCGCGCCGTGCGTCGCATGGCCGACGAGCGCGGGTTCACCCACCTCTCCATCGTGGTGGATGGCGGCATCAACGCCCAGACCGCGCCCCTGGCGCGCGCCGCGGGCGCGGACATCTTCGTGGCCGGCAGCGCGGTCTTCGGCCACCCGCGCGGCGTGGCCGCCGGCTTGGACGCTTTGCGCGCCGCGCTGGG
>JAADEN010000087.1 GCA_013153375.1 Chloroflexota bacterium
CATCGCCAACCTCGACGCGGACGGCGTGCCCTCCCGGCTGGCCGCGCGCGGCGGCCTGGGCGCGGTCATGGGCAGCAAGGGCGTCAAGGCCGTGGTCTTCGACCCGCGCGACGGCCAGGACCCGCCCATCGCGGACCCCGCGGCCTTCAAGGAGGCCCGCAAAGCCTACATCCGGGCCCTGCTGGCCCACCCCCAGACCAAGACTTACGAAACCTTCGGCACCGCGGCCATGGTGAACATGTGCAACGCGTTCGGCGGCCTGCCCACCCGCAACTTCTCCCAGGGGCAGTTCGAGGCCGCGGAGCGCATCAGCGGCGAGGCCCTGCGGGAACTGATCCTGACCCGCGACGGGGAGGGCGACCCCGCGCACGCGTGCATGGCCGGGTGCAGCATCAAGTGCTCCAACATCGTGCCCGATCCGCAAGGACGGGCCATCGTCTCGCCTCTGGAATACGAGACCATCGCGCTCATGGGCTCCAATCTGGGCCTGGACGACCTGGATGTCATCGCCCGGCTCAACTACTACGCCAACGACCTGGGGCTGGACACCATTGACCTGGGCGCGGCCCTGGGCGTGGCCGCGGACGCGGGGCTGTGGACCTTCGGCACCGCGAGCCAGGCCCTGGCCCTGGTGCAGCAAATCTACGACGACACCGCGCTGGGCCGGCTGCTGGGCAGCGGCGCGGCCCTCACCGGCGCGGCCCTGGGCGTGGAGCGGGTGCCCGTGGTCAAGGGCCAGGCCGTCTCGGCCTACGACCCCCGGGCCATCAAGGGCACGGGCGTGACCTACGCCACCAGCCCCCAGGGCGCGGACCACACCGCGGGGCTGACCATCCGGGCCAAGGTGGACCACCTGGACCCCACGGTGCAGGTGCCCGTCTCCCGCAGCGCGCAACTCAAGATGGCCGGATACGACACCTTAGGCGCGTGCATCTTCGCGGGCTACGGCTACGGCGCGGCGCCCGAGACCGTGCCCGCGCTGCTGCGGGCCCGCTACGGCTGGCCCGTGGGCGACGATGTGCTGATCCAACTGGGCCGCGAGACCATCCGCCTGGAGCGGGCCTTCAACCGGGCCGCGGGCTTCACCCCCGCGCACGACCGCCTGCCCGAGTGGTTCACCCGCGAACCCCTGCCGCCCCACCAGGCCGTGTTCGATGTGAGCGATGCGGACCTGGATCGCGTGTGGGCCGACCTGGCATGAACGAGACGCGCGTTCCTCCCCCCACGGCCGAGGTCACGGTGCCGCCCGAGTTGGCGCGGCTGGGCATCACCGCGGAACAACTGGCCGCGTGGCGGGCCAAGGCCCTGGCCGTGCATCAGCGCCTGCTGGAGCACTACGGCGAGCCGCGGCTGCCCCGCCGCTCGCCCCTGGACGAACTCATGCTCACCATCCTGTCGCAGAACACCAACGACCGCAACCGGGATCGGGCCTACGCCGCGCTGCGGCAGCGGTTCCCCACCTGGGAGGAGGTGCGCGACGCGGACCCCGAAGCGGTGGTGGACGCGATTCGGGTGGCCGGGCTGGCCAACCAAAAGGGCCCCCGCCTGCAGGCCGTGCTGCGAGCCATCACCCGCGAGCGGGGGAATTTGGACCTGGGTTTTCTGGCCGACCTGCCTCTGGAAAAGGCCCGCCAGTGGCTGCTGCGTTTCAAAGGCGTGGGGCCCAAGACCGCGGCCATCGTGTTGCTCTTCGCGCTGGGCAAGCCCGCGTTTCCGGTGGACACGCACATCTACCGGGTCACGGGCCGTCTGGGCCTGCGCCCGCCCAACCTGAGCGTGGAGAAGACGCACATCCTCATGGAGCACATCTTTCCGCCCGAGACCTACGCCGCGGCCCACCTCAACCTCATCCGCCTGGGCCGGGACTACTGCCACCCGCGCAAGCCGCGCTGCGACGCGTGTCCGGTGCGGGACCTGTGCGATTACGCCGCGGCCCAGGCCCAACCGGAGGGTTCCCCATGAGCCCCGCACCCGCGCTGCTGGATCTGTTGGGCCTGCCCTGGGCCGAGTTCGACGCGCAGCGGCGTCTGGTGGCCCGCCACCCCGCGTTCCCGCCCCTGGAGGACCTGCCGGCCCTGGAGGTGTGGCTGCGGCCCGAGGCCGACCCGATTCCGGCCCAGGGGCTGGTGATCCCGGGGCCGCAGGGCCAGGACCTCGCGCTCTGGCCCCGGGAGGAGGGCGGCTTTTGGGCCGTGCTGCACCCGCGGGCCCAGGTGCGGGGGCTGACCGAGACCTGGGTCGAGGGCAAGCCGTTTTTGAACATGCTGGTGCACGAACTGCGCCTGCCCGTGACGGTCATCAAGGGCTACACTTCGCTCCTGCGCCAGGGGCTGGCCGGGCCCGTGACGCCCAAACAGCAGGAATTTCTGGGCATCATGGCCGCCAATGTGGGTCGGCTGGAGCGCCTGTTGGAGTTGGTGGGTCTGCTGAGCAAGATCGCGCACCGCCGGCTGCCGTACGCCTTCCAGGACATCTCCCTGGCCGCGCTGGTGAAGGACCCCCTGGCCCACTGGGCCGACCGCTGGGCCGAGAAGGATTTGTCCTTCGTGCCCCTGCCGCCCGAACAGGCCGGGTGGCGGGTGCACACCGACCCGCAGTACGCGCGCTGGATTCTGCACCGCCTGCTGGAGAACGCCTGGGCCTACACGCCGCCGGGGGGCACGGTGCGCCTGCAGGCCCATGCGGACGGCGAGGCCGTGGAACTGGCCGTCCACGACACGGGCATCGGCGTGGCCGAGGGCGACCGCTCGCGGCTGTTCACGCCCTTCTTCCGCTCGCCCGCGGAGCCGGTGCGGGACCAGCCCGGCTGGGGCCTGGCCCTGCATGTGGCCCGCGCGCTGGCCCACGACCTGGGCGGCGAGGTGGGCTACCGCCCTGGCGAGCCGCGGGGCAGCGTGTTCTACCTGCGTCTGCCCCAGGCCGACTGAGTCACGGCACCGTCACCTGCCCCACCGTCTGCCCGTTGACCATCACGGTGTAAGTGCCCGCGCCTGCGGCGTCCAGGTAGGGCGTCAGGTCCAGGGTGGCGGTCACGGGCTTCAGCACCTCGATGCACAACCCCTCGGCCGCACGGGTATAAAGTTTGACCCGCACCTGGTCGTCGCGCACCTGCACATCGGCCACGACCCGGTGGCAGGGCGTGGGCTTGTCGCCCTCGACCACTAAGGTCATGCCGTCCAGGCGCGCCTGGCGCAGATAGAACGCCGAGGGGTTGGGGCTCAGGCCCTCCGCGTCGGCCTGCT
>JAADEN010000229.1 GCA_013153375.1 Chloroflexota bacterium
CGCCGCGCTGGCGCGCGAACTTCTGGCCGGCGATGGGCGCTGGCCGCCGGACGAAGCCCGCCCGGCCGGGCGCGGAGCCGGTTCCCCACCCCAAACGCCGAGGTTGGATCTATGAGCCCCAAGAAACGCTACGGTCTGGGCCGCGGCCTCGATGCCCTCATCCCCGGCGGGAGCGACGACGCTCCGCCCGCCGCGGCGGGCGTGCGCTATGTGCCCGTCACGGCCATCCGCCCCAACCCGCATCAGCCCCGGGCCCGCATGGACCCGGCCGCGCTGGACGAACTGGCCGCGTCCATCCGCGAGCACGGCGTGCTGCAGCCCCTCATCGTGACCCGCGGCCAGCGGGAGGGCGAATTCGTGCTGGTGGCCGGCGAGCGGCGCTGGCGCGCGGCGCAAAAGGCCGGGCTCGAGCGGGTGCCCGTGCTGGTGCGTGAGGTCACCGCGCAGGAGCAACTGGAACTGGCCCTCATCGAGAACCTCCAACGGGCCGATCTCAACCCTCTGGAGGAGGCCGAGGCCTATCGCCACCTGCACGAGACCTTCGGCCTGACCCACGAGGAAATCGCCCGGCGGGTGGGCAAAAGCCGGGCCGCGGTGACCAACGCGTTGCGTCTGCTGCAGGCCGCGCCCGCGGTGCAACAGGCTCTGCTGGAAGACCGCATCCGCGAGGGCCACGCCCGCGCCCTCTTGGGCCTGCCCACCCACGCGGCGCAGGAAGCGGCCCTGCAGACCGTCCTGGCCCAGGGGCTTTCGGTGCGGCAGACCGAGGCCCTGGTGCGCAAACTCCAGGGCCGCGCCCAGCCCGCGCCCCGGCCCAAGAAAGAGGCTTCCGACCCGCTGGTGCAGCGTCTGGAGGCCCGTTTGCAGGCCCATCTGGGCACCCGGGTCAAAGTGCAAACCGGCCCGCATGGCGGGCGCATCACCCTGTATTACTACTCCGATGAAGAACTGGAAGCGTTGTTGCAGCGTTTGCTGCGCGCCTAACCCGCGGAGCGAGGCCCATGAACCCCCATGACATCCCCCCGGTCGTGGTTGGACGGCTACCCCTTTATCTGCGCACCCTGTGCTACGCCCAGCAAGAGGGTCTGACCACCCTGTCGTCCCACGAATTGGGTCGGCGTTTGGGCATCAGCGCGGCCCAGATTCGCAAAGACCTGTCCATGTTCGGCGAGTTCGGCAAACAGGGTACAGGGTATCCCGTGGCCGCGCTCATCCGCCAGTTGCGCCGCATCCTGCATGTGGATCGGGTGTGGGACATGGCCCTGGTGGGCGTCGGCGCGTTGGGGCGGGCGCTGCTCTACTACCAGGGCTTTGCCAAACGGGGCTTCCGCATCGCCCTGGCCTTCGACAACGACCCGCACAAAATCGGCCGCCGCATCGGCTCCTTCGTGATCCAGGATGTGGCCCGCCTCGAAGAGGCCATCCGGGGGGCCGACATTCGGCTGGGCATGATCGCCACCCCGGCCAGCGCGGCCCAAGAGATCGCGGAGCGCATGGTCGACGCGGGCGTGCGCGGCATCCTTTCCTACGCGCCCATCCATCTGCAACTGCCCCCCGAGATCAAGGTCGAATACATCGACCCCGTCATCTACCTCCAGCGCATGACCTTCTACCTGGGCGGCCAGCCCAAGGACGACGACGAAGCCCTGCTCGCGACCATGCCCTGCGGCGAGCACGATTGAGAGGCATGTCTTGGGGGCCGAGCCCGCGGTGGATGCCGCGGGCTTTTTTCGTTTGGGGGACGACCTACCGGTCGCGGCGCGGGGCCGCACCGACAGACCACCCCTGGCTGACGCTCGCCTGACGCTGCGCAGATATATTGGGACAAATTCCTTCCAGGAGGTGTGCCATGCAATGGTGGCAAATGCTCGCGCAGCGTAAGAAATGGGTGCTGGTATTTTTGGTGCTTGTGGCCGGGCTGACTGCCGGTTGCGGACGCGTGTCCGGTGTGCCCGCGACGCCCTTGCCGGCGTCTTCCCCCACGGCCGCGCCACCCACACCGGTGCCGACAGCCACACCCGTTCCTTTGCCCACGGCTACGCCTGTCCCTTTGCCGACGGCCACGCCCAAGCCTACCTGGCGTCAGGTGCAGCGCCTTACCGTGGCTGAACAGCGCTGGCCTTCGGCCGTGGGATTGCGTTCCGACGCGCGCCAGGTGGCCTTGGGAACCTACTGGCGCATCGGCGACCCCAACGCGGAAGTCGCGCCTTTGGTGCAGGTGTGGAATATCGGCCAGGAGAAGCCCCTGTGGGAAACCCGCCCCCAGGGTCTGACCGCGACCAACGGCGGTTGGATCAAGGAGGTTCGCTGGCTACCCCAGGTCCAAAAGTGGCTGGTGCTCAGCGGCAATTGGGACGGCTGGCGCTTCAGCCTGCTCGATCCGCAAAACGGCCAAACCGTGTGGAGCCAGCAGGAAGGCTGGCCGCCTGACGACGATTGGGACCCCGAGGCGGTGGTGAACCCCGTGACCAACGAGTTGTGGTTCAACACGCCGGGTTTCGTGCTCAAGCGCCTCAACCTGCAGGACCTTTCCACGGTGAAGACGGTGGACCTGGCGCCCGACCAGGCCAACTGCTGCATGGTGTACGCCATGACGGTGCACGACGGGCGCATGTGGGCCGTCGCCCGGGAGTTGTATGTCACCCATTACAAATTGCTCTCGTGGCCTTTGGAGGGCGGGCCGGTCACCCAGGTGGACATGCCCGAGTTGCACAGCAACGGCCTGGTTCGGGATATGGCTTTCAACGACCGCGGGGAACTGGCCATCATCTTCTGGTCCTTCACCCTGGGCGAGCCTTCCGACACCACGCAGATCCAGATCAAGGTGTTCGACCCGCAAACCGGCGAACAGATCAGCCGTTGGTGGAAGGAATACGATAGCACCTGGAGCATCCTTTGGGTGCCCGGCGAAGGCTGGTGGGTGCCCTGGACCTTCGAGGTGCGCATTTATCCAGATGCTTCGGGGAACGGTCGGTTGTGGCGGGAGTTCAACTACAACTTGGAAGGCCTGGTCATGAGCGAGGATCGGCGTTTGATGGCCTTGTATGGTGTGGAAGAAAACGGCGTGGTCGAGATTTGGGAAAAGCGCTAACGGGTATCAGCCGGGGCGCCTTGGTGGCCGTTCTCGCCCGGTGGAGTGTGAGTGCGGGCCCAGGCGCGCACCCACGCTTCGGCCTGGGCGCGCGTGGTGACCTCGCCCGCGGCCTGGGCCTCCTGCAACGCGCTCAGGGCCTGG
>JAADEN010000039.1 GCA_013153375.1 Chloroflexota bacterium
TGCTCGCAGGCGGGTTTTGGCTCTGGAAGAAGAACCAAAGCCCAACGCCGGCCAGCACGCCCCAATGGCAAACTCAGACCCTCACGCGCGGCGATCTGCGGGCCACGGTGGGCGCGACCGGCGAAGTGGAAGCCGACCGCTCGGCGCGCCTGATCTGGCAGACCGCGGGCCGGGTCGCGCGCGCGCCCCAAGTCGGCGACACCGTGAGCGCAGGCCAGGTGCTCATGGAACTGGCCCGCGACTCGTGGCCGCAAAGTCTCTTGCAGGCCGAAGCCCAGTTGCTCGACCTGCAACAGCAGTACCAGCGGCTGCAGCAAGTGGGCCTGGCCCAGGCCTGGAATCAGTACGCGGAGGCCCGCTATCAAGAGGATCGGGCCGAACAAACGCTGCAAAGTCTGTACGACCAAATCGCGGAAGGCGAGGTCATCAGCGACATCACCCTGGAACGCTACGAAAGCGCCAAGGCCCTGGCCACCGCGCAGCGCGAATACGCGGAACAGGTCTATCGGGAATGGAAAGAGGGCTCCCCGCCCGACCTGGCCAAAATCGAGGCCCAAATGGCCGCGCTGCAAAGCGCGCTGGACCTGGCCCGCCTGACCGCGCCCTTCGACGGCACGGTCACCGCGGTGTACACCCCCGTGGACACGCCGGTGCAGCCGGGCACCCTGGCCTTGCGGGTGGACGACCTGGACACCCTGTGGGTGGTGGCCGACATCACCGAGTTCGACATCCCCACCGTGGATGTGGGCCAGGAGGTGGAAGTGGTGTTCGACGGTCTGCCGTACCAGACCTTCCACGGCGTGGTCGAGGAGGTGGCCGCGGTGGGCACGCCGGATCCCGCCTCCGGCGCGATGAACTTTCCGGTGCGCATCCGCCTGACCGATGCGGACGAACGCATCCGGCCGGGCATGACGGCCGCGGTGACGATTTTCACCCAAACCTACTCCGATGTGCTGCTGGTGCCCAACCGGGCCGTGCGGGTCGTGGACGGCCAGCCCACGGTGTATGTGCTGCGCAACGGCCAACCCGAACCCGTGACCGTGCGTTTGGGCGCCAGTTCGGGCGAATACAGCGTGTTGCTGGAGGGCGACCTGGCCGAAGGCGACGCCATCGTGCTCAACCCGCCCGGGCAGGACACGCTCTTTGGCCCCTGAGAGGACGGACGGCATGAGCGACGACATCGTCATCCAGGCTCACGACCTGCACAAAGTCTATCGCCTGGGCCGCGAGATCGAAGTCCACGCGCTGCGGGGCGTCTCGTTCACCGTGCGCCGGGGCGAGGCCCTGGCCATCATGGGGCCGTCGGGGTCGGGCAAATCCACCCTGATGAACATCCTGGGCTGCCTGGACAAGCCCACCCAGGGCGAATACATCCTGGACGGTCAGCCCGTGGACCAGATGAACGACGATCAACTGGCCCTCATCCGCAATCGCAAAGTGGGCTTCGTGTTCCAGTCGTTCAACCTGCTGCCCCGGGTGACCGCGCTGGAAAATGTCATGCTGCCGCTGCGCTACGCGGGCATTCTACGCGGCGCTGCGGACCGGGCTCGGGCCGCGCTGGAGGCCGTGGGCCTGGGCGACCGGGTGGACCACAAGCCCAACGAACTCTCGGGCGGCCAGCAGCAGCGGGTGGCCATCGCCCGCGCCCTGGTCAACCATCCGGCCATCATCCTGGCCGACGAACCCACGGGCAACCTGGACACCCAATCGGGCCAGGACATCATGGATTTGCTCTTGCGGCTGAACCAGGAGCAGGGCACCACCCTCATCGTGGTCACCCACGACCCTGAAGTGGCGAGCCAAATGCAGCGCATTCTGCACCTGCGCGATGGGCGGCTGCATCACGAAGAAGTCCGGGCCGCGCGGCCGGCCCCGCCCGGAGGGCGTCCCCATGCTTAGCACCCTGTATCTGGCTCTGACCGAGGCCGTCCGCAGTCTGGTGGCCAACAAAATGCGCTCGTTCTTGACGGTGCTGGGCATCGTCATCGGCGTGGCCGCGGTCATCGCGCTGCTGGCCATCGGCCGCGGCGCGCAGGCGGCCATCACGGGCTCCATCGAGGGGCTGGGCACCAACCTCATCTTCGTCGCGCCCGGCAACGCGCAGGATCCCATGGCCGCGCGCAGCGCGCGGCCCATGCGGCTGCAGGATGTGTACGCGCTGCAGGACGCGGGGGCCGCGCCGTCGGTGCGCTGGGCTGTGCCCCTGTTGCAGCGCGGGGTGCGGGTGAGCAAGGGCGATCGCCATCACAACACCCTGGCCATCGGCACCACGCCCGAATATCGCGTCATCCGCAACTACGATGTGAGCGAGGGCGCGTTCTTCACCGAGACCCACCTGCTGAGCCGCGCGCCCGTGGTGCTGTTGGGGCCCAAGGTGGCCGAAACTCTGTTCGACCGCACCGAAGGGCTGGTGGGCGAGACCGTACACATCAACGGCCATCCCTTCCGGGTCATCGGCGTGCTGGAGGCCAAGGGCGGCGGAGGCTTCGGCCCCGATCAAGACGACCGGGTGATCCTGCCCATCACCGCGATGTACGCCCGGCTGTTCCCCGATCTGCAGGGCAAGGTGGACGGCATCATGGTCTCCGCGGTCAGCCCCGAGGCCATCGAGACGGCCAAAGAGGAGATCCGCCAAATCCTGCGGCTGCGGCACCGCCTGCGGCCCGACCAGGAGGACGACTTCACCATCTTCACCCAGCAGGAGTTCCTGCAGGTCTTCGAGGTCATCACCGGCGTGCTGACCATCTTCCTGGGCGGCATCGCGGCCATCTCGCTGCTGGTGGGCGGCATCGGCATCATGAACATCATGCTGGTCTCGGTCACCGAGCGCACCAAAGAGATCGGCCTGCGCAAGGCCCTGGGCGCGCGCAAGCGGGATATTCTCGTCCAGTTCCTCACCGAGGCCACCCTGCTCAGCCTGGTGGGCGGGCTCATCGGCATCGTGCTGGGCTGGGGGCTGGCCGCGGCGGTCGAACGCGTCGCGGCCCGCTTCGGCACCGCGCTGCCCGCGGTGGTGGACGCCCGGGCCGTGCTGCTGGCGACCCTGTTCTCGGCCAGCGTGGGCATTTTCTTCGGCTTCTATCCGGCCAATCGGGCCGCGAACCTGGAGCCGGTCGAGGCGTTGCGCTATGAATAGCGGGAGGAAAGGGCTCCGCCGGGGGCCGGGCGGGTTCGCGTGGCGCGCGCGGCTCGCCCCGTGGCTGGGGCTGGTACTGCTCGCGGGCT
>JAADEN010000116.1 GCA_013153375.1 Chloroflexota bacterium
CCCATCCCCAAAAACGCGTCGGCCCGCGGCGCGCCGCGGGCCCGCTCAACGCATCATCCCCCGATGACGCCCAGGGCGCGGCCGACCTTGGCGAAGGCCTGCAGCGCGAAGTCCAAATCCTCCCGGGTGTGCATGGCCGAGATCATCACCCGGATGCGGGCCTTGCCCCTGGGCACGGTGGGATAGCCGATCGCGGTGGCGAACACGCCCTCGTCGAACAGGCGGCGGCTGAACTCCTGGGCCAGTTTGGCCTCGCCCAGCATGATGGGCGTGATGGGCGTGACGCTCTGGCCCGTGTCGAAGCCCAGGGCCTTCATCTGGGCCTTGAAATAGCGGGCGTTGTCCCACAGGCGGTCCACCAGTTCGGTGGATTCCTCCAGGATGTTGACGGCTTCGATGGCCGCGGCCACATCGGGCACGGTCATGGCGGACGAGAACAGGAAGGGCCGGCCCCGCTGGCGCAGCCACTCCACGATTTTGGCGTTGCCCGCGACCACGCCGCCCACCACGCCGAAGGCCTTGGACAGGGTGCCGACCTCGACATCCACCTTGCCGTGCAGGCCGAAGTGGTCCACGATGCCCCGGCCGCCCCGGCCCAGCACGCCTTCGCCGTGCGCGTCGTCCACCATCAGAATCGCGTCGTAGTCCTTGACCACCTCGTAGATCTTGTCCAGGGGCGCGATGTCGCCGTCCATGCTGAACACGCCGTCGGTGACCACCAGCGCGCGGCGGTACTGGTGCCGATGCTCGTCCAGTTTGGCCCGCAAATCGTCCACATCGTTGTGCGCGTAGCGCACGATTTGCGCCCGGCTCAGGCGGCAGCCGTCGATGATGCTGGCGTGATTGAGTTCGTCGGAGAAGATCACATCGCCCCGGCCCACCAGCGCGGGGATGGTGCCCAGGTTGGCGTTGAAACCCGACTGGAAGGTGATGGCGTCGGCCGCGCCCTTGAACTCGGCCAGGCGGCGCTCCAGTTCCCGATGCAGGGACATGGTGCCGGCGATGGTGCGCACCGCGGCCGGGCCGATGCCGTACTGGTCAATGGCCTGCTTGGCGGCCTCCCGCAGACGGGGATGGTTGGCCAGGCCCAGGTAGTTGTTGGAGCAAAAGTTGAGCACCCGCTTGCCGTCCACCACCACCCACGCGTCCTGGGGCGACTCGATGGTGCGGATGTGCACATACAAGCCGCTGTCGCGCAGGTTGCGCAACTCGTCTTCGATCCACTGGAGTTTGGGGGGCAATCCGGCTTCGGTCATGGCACTCCTCCGAGAGAAGGGGGAACGGGCCTTGCGGCCCGCGCGAGGGAAGTTCGCTGCGGCTCCTCAAACCACACGCCAGCGCAGGGGTTCCCCGCGCAGCGCGGCCAGCACTTCCTGGGCGATGTCCCGGGCCACCCGCTCCTGGGCCTCCTCGGTCTGGGCCGCGATGTGGGGCGTGGCCACCACCCGGGGATGGGTGACCAGGGGCGTCGCGCCGGGGGGCTCATGCGCGAACACATCCAGGCCCGCGCCGCGCACTTTGCCGCTCTCCAGCGCGGCCAGCAGCGCGTCCTCGTCCACCACGCCGCCCCGGGCCGTGCTGAGCACCACCGCGCCGTCCTTCATCTGGGCGAAGGCCGCGGGGCCCAGCAGGCCGCGCGTCTCGGGCGTGAGGGGCACATGCACGCTGACCACATCCGCGCGGGCCAGCAGCGCGTCCAGGTCGGCCACGGGCTCGACGCCCCGCGCGCGCAGGGTCTCGGGCGGCAGGTAGGGGTCGTAGCCCAGCACGGTCATGCCCAGGGCCGCGGCCCGGTGGGCCACAGCCGCGCCGATGCGTCCCACGCCCACCAGGCCCAGGGTGCGGCCCGCGAGTTCGAAGCCCAGGAAGCGCTTTTTGTCCCAGCGGCCGGCCTTGAGGCTGGCGTCGGCCGCCGCGATGCCGCGGGCCACCGCGAAGAGCAGGGCCAGGGTGTGCTCGGCCACCGCGTCGGTGGTGGCCGCGGGCGCGTTGACCACGGTGACGCGCCGGGCCCGGGCCGCGTCCAGGTCAATGTTGTCCACGCCCACGCCGGCGCGACCCACCACCCGCAGGTCGGACGCGGCGGCCAGCAGGTCCGCGGTGACCCGGGGCTTGCTGCGCACGATGAGCGCGTGATAGCCCTGGGCCAGCCGCGCGGCCAGCGCGTCGGGGGACAGATCAGGCTCCGCGGTCACCTGGGCCACATCCGGGGCCGAGGCCAGCAGGTCCGCGGCCGCGGGATGCAGCCGCGCGGCCAGAAATACACGCCAGCCGGCCATGCTATCCTCCTCCGAGGGATGGGGTCGCGGTGGGCGTGGCGCCCACGCAGGGCAGGCGGGCCAGATATTCGGCCATCAAACGCAACTCCTCGGTCGAGAAGCGTTCGCCGTAATCGTTGGGCATGATGTCGTCCAGGTAGCCTTCGTGCACCCGGCGATTGGGCTGGATGATGTCGGCCATGATGTCGGTCACGGTGATCTCGCCGCGGGCGTAGCGCGCGGCGACTTCGCACAGGTCCGGGCCGATGTCGCCCGTCGCGCCCGGCACGCCGGGGATCTGATGACACGCGCCGCAGTGCCCTTCTTCCAACAAACGCACCGCGCGCACCGACGGCGGCAGTTCGGTGGACGGCGCGGAAGTGCACGCGGCCAGCACGACGACCAAACCGCCCACCACCCAGGCCAACCAAGGTGCGCGTTGAATCTTCCGAACAGGGGAAGCGCCCGCCATGAGTCTCCCTCGGGCCAAGAAATCGCGCCGCACGAGCGGCATGTCTATGATAACACGAGGGGGCCCGCGGAGGCTGAAATCCGTAGAAAATCGGCTCAGGTCGCCGCGAGCCCGGCAAAAGGGCAGAAGCCCGGCCTCGGAGCGGCCGAACCTCTGCCCTGAGAGCGGCAGGCTGGCCCGCAAGGTCCGATCCCTAACACACCGCCCGGGACGGGTGCCGGACGGGCCTCAGTACTGGATCCCCAGCAAGGCCCCGAGCCATTCGGTGGGCACCGTCGCGCCCTGGAAATCCCACAGGATGACCTTCGGGGTGGGGCCGTCCCAGCCGCGGAGCAGCAAGGTGTGCTCGTTGACCCAGGCCACGGGGCGCACAATATAGGAAGCCGGCAGGGGCTGATGCACGGTCAACGGCTGCCCGCTGGCCAGGTCGTACAGGACCAGATGCCCCTGATAGCCCGCGTCGAAGGAGCCGCCGTACTCGACCCAGGCC
>JAADEN010000035.1 GCA_013153375.1 Chloroflexota bacterium
CGCGCTGACACGCGGCCGCAAGCACGGCCACGCCGATTGCCACCATCAAGAGCCATGCCCCGCGCGCCCGGCTCCCGCGGCGCACCTTATTCCTCCGCGCTCGGGCGGGCCGTCAGGGTCACCGGGATCTCCAGCCGCTCGCCGTCCCGCAGCACGGTGAGGGTGACCGTGTCGCCGGGGCGCACTTTGGTGGTCAGATAGCGGATCAAGTCGCCGAAGTGGCGCACGGGCTGGCCGTCAATGGCCACGATGAGGTCGCCGCCCGCGGGGATCTCGTGGGGGTTGTCCGTCTCGTGCGCGCCGCGCAACCCGGCCTTGTCCGCGGGGCTGCCGGGCACCACCTGAACCACATACACGCCCGTGGTCTGGGGCAGGCCCAGGCGCTCGATGGCCTTCAGCGGCAAGTCATCCAGCGCGGAGATGCCCAGGAAGGGATAATCGTACTTGCCCTCTGCGATGAGCACGGGCACCACCTGCCGGATGAGATTGCTCGACACCGCGAAGCCAATGCCCGCATTGGTGGGTTCCCCCAACACCATGCCGTTGGTGCGGATGGACTGGTTGATGCCCACCACCTCGCCCCGCAGGTTGAGCAGCGGGCCGCCCGAATTGCCGGGGTTGATGGCCGCGTCGGTCTGGATCACATCGCCCATGGCGAAGTAGCCGCCCTGCGCGGCGGCCTGCAACGAGCGCAGGCTGCGCCCCAGCGCGGACACGATGCCCCAGGTCATGGTTTGGTCCAACCCGAAGGGGTTGCCGATGGCCACCACGATCTGCCCCACCTGGAGTTGGTCCGAATCACCCAACGGCAGGGGATGCAGTTGCTCGGGCGGCACATCCACCTTGATGACGGCCAGGTCGCCGCCGGGGTCGGTGCCCACCACCTCGGCCCAGGCTTTGGTGCCGTCCGCGAAGGTGACCTCCAGTTGCTGCGCGCCCTGGACCACATGGAAGTTGGTCACGATGTGGCCTTCGCGGTCATAGACGAAGCCCGAGCCCTGGCCCTGGGGGAAGTCCCCCTGGCTCTCGGGGCCGTACACCCGAATGGACACCACGCCGGGCGTGGCCTCTCGGTAGAGGCGGACCAGGGTGGCCTCCAGATCGCTGGCCACGGAGCCGCTCGGGGCCGCGGCCTGCTCAGACGACGGCGCGGGGGGCGACGCCACGGCCGAGGGCGCTTCCAACAGGGGCTGCGCCGGCGCGGTCGCCTCCTCGGACAGAGAAGCCAGAGGGCCGAAGAGCACGCCCGTGGCGCTGCAGCCGAGGACCAGCAAGGCCGTGAGCAGTCCCCATCCCAACCACAAGCGAAGAGGTTTGCGATTCATGTTCGCCTCCTAAAAGGCCGTCCGCCGCGCCGGGGGCGACGCGGCGGGGGATGTCCTCCGGTCAGGCCTGGTGGCCGCGCAAACGGGCCAGTTCCTCGAACAACTCCCGTTCGCGCGGGGTGAGGTCCTTGGGCACCAGGACCTTGGCCCGCACATACAAATCGCCGTGCTCTTGGGGATTGCGCAATTTCGGCATACCCCGGCCCCGCAGGCGAAAAGTCTGCCCGCACTGGGTGCCCGGAGGAATCTTGAGATACACTTCGCCCGTCAGGGTCGGCACTTTGACCTCGCCGCCCAACACCGCGGTGTAGAGGTCCACGGGCACTTCGGTGTACAGGTCGTCGCCCTGACGCTCGAAGCGCGGGTCGGGCGCGACCTGCACCACCAGGTACAGGTCCGCGAAGTCGCCGTTTTCCAGCGGGATGGCCCGCCGCAAGCGCACCTTGGTGCCCGTGCGCGCGCCGGGCGGGATCTTCACCTCCAGCCGCCGCCCGTTGATCTCCAGGTGGCGGGTGGTGCCGTGGTAGGCTTCGTGCAGGCTGATGGTGATGGGATGCTCGTAGCGGGGCGGCGCGGTGGGCCGGGTGCGCGCGCCGCGGGTGGCCTGCCGCGCGGTGGGGCCGAAGTCGTATTCCACGCCGCCGCCCGCACCGCCGAAGCCGAACAAAGTGCGGAAGAAGTCCGAAAAGCCGCCCACGCCGCCGAGCAGGTCGTCCAGGTCGCGGAACTCGACCCGCACGCCGCCGGGCCCGGCGCCCGAGAACTGGCTCCAATCGAAACCGCCGGCCCCGCCGCCCATGCGCTGCCAGCGTTCGTACTGCTGGCGCATCTGGTCGTACTTGGCCCGCTTCTCGGGGTCGCTGAGCACCTGGTAGGCTTCGTTGATCTCTTTGAATTTTTCTTCGGCTTCTTTGTTGTCAGGATTGCGATCGGGGTGGTATTGCAGCGCCAGTTTGCGGTAGGCGCGCTTGATTTCGTCGGTGGTGGCATCGGGTTCCAGCCCCAAGACCTTGTAATAGTCCTTGAATTCCATGATGGCGTCACCTCATCCCTGGGAATGGCCCCGTGGGGCGCGGGGCGTACCCACAGGGCAAAATGGCTTCCGCCCCGAGAGCCGGCCTCGGGACGGGCCCCGTGTTTGATTGTAGAACGCGGTCGGGGGCGGGTCAAGCATCGGTCCCGCGTTCTTACAGGATTCTAACACGCGCCCGGCCTCAGCGCGCCCCTTTCGGACGGTTCGCCCACGCCCCGCGGCTCACTCCTGGCGCGTTTCTTTGCTCTGCGCCACCCGCCGCATCTTCTCGGGGATGAGCACCGCGACGGTGTAGCCCCGCACCGTGGGCTCGTCCGCGCCCTCGGGCAGCAGGTCGGTCTCCACGATGACCTTGCGCGCGCCGATCTCCACCGGCCGGGAGCGCAAAATCAGCGTGGGGCCCAGGGGCGTGGGCTTGAGGTAGTCCACCTTCAACGAGCCGGTGACGAAGCGGGGCGCGGGTTCGCGGTCCAAATCCAGGCCGTGGGCCTGGGCCCAGGCCGCGGCCGCGGTGCCGATGCTGTGGCAGTCGATGAGCGAGGCCAGCAGCCCGCCGTACACGAACCCCGGCACCGCGATGTGGTACAGCCGGGGCTGCACCCGGGCCACACCCACCTCGCCGTCCCAGTAGGTCTTGATGTGCAGGCCGTGCTCGTTGTGCCGGCCGCAGCCGTAGCAGTGGGCGAAATCGTCGGGGTACAGATCCTGGATGGGCACGACGCGCAAGTCCACAGGCATGGGTTGACCTCCTGGAAGGGTGCCGCTCACCGCGGCGCGTGGGGGTCGAGGCGGGCCCGGGCCGCGGCCGCGTGCGCGTCCAGGGCCTCCGCGTCGGCCAGCACCGCGGCCGGGCCGCT
>JAADEN010000155.1 GCA_013153375.1 Chloroflexota bacterium
CGGCCACCGGCTAACGGGCGCAGCACCGCTGCGCCCCTACTATCGCCGCGGCTGGTACAATGGACGCGACCGGAAACTCGATGCAGGAGGTGCTCCCATGCGATTGCAAGGCAAGAAGGTGGTGATCCTGGTGGACCAGGGCTTCGAGGACCTGGAGTTCTGGGTGCCGCGCATGCGTTTGGAGGAAGAAGGCGCGGAGGTGGTGGTGGCCAGTCGCCAGCCCGGGCGCTATACGGGCAAGCACTGTTTGCAGGCCGAAGCCTCCGTGGCCGCAGCGGAGTTGTCCCCCCAGGATTTCGACGCGGTGGTGGTGCCCGGCGGCTGGGCGCCCGACAAACTGCGCCGTGACCCGGGTGTGCTGGACCTGGTGCGGGGCGCGTACCAGCAGGGCCGCATCGTGGCCAGCCTGTGCCACGGCGGTTGGGTGCTCATCTCCGCGGGCATCGTGGCCGGGCACAAGGCCACGGGCTCCCTGGGCATCCGCGACGACATCCTCAACGCGGGTGGCACCTGGGTGGACGAGCCCGCGTTTCGGGACGGTAACCTGGTCTGGGGCCGGGTGGTGAAGGACATCCCCGCGTTTTGCCGTGTGCTGGTGGCCGCGTTGGCCGAGGGGTGAAGCATGGCTCGCGAACCCAAACTGACGCACCTCGACGAGCAGGGCCGGGCCCACATGGTGGATGTGGGCGCCAAGCCGGTGACCGAGCGGATGGCCGTGGCCAAAGGCGAAGTCCACATGCTGCCGCACACCTTCGAGTTGCTGCGGCAAGGCGCGCTCAAAAAGGGCGATGTGCTCACCGTGGCCCAGGTCGCGGGCGTGATGGCGGCCAAGCGCACCGCGGACCTGATTCCCCTGTGCCACCCCCTGCCGCTGACGCATATTCAGGTGGACTTGACTTTGCGGCCGGACCTGCCGGGGGTGGAGATCACCGCGACGGTACGCACCCGGGCCCGCACGGGCGTGGAGATGGAGGCGCTGACCGCGGTCAGCGTGGCCGCGCTCACGGTGTACGACATGGCCAAGGCCGCGGACAAGACCATGCGCCTGACCAACATCCGGCTGGTGGAAAAGCGCGGCGGCCTGAGCGGCGATGTGCGCAATGCGTAGCCCCCGGGCCGCGGTGTTGGTCAATCCCATCGCGGGGGTTGGGGGACGGCCCGAGCAGGGCGCGCGCATGTTGCGGGACGCGCTGCAAGCCGCGGGCTGGGAGGTGGATTGCGCGGTGGTGCAGGGGCGGGAGGCCATGACCGCGCACGCGGCGGCCGCGGTGGACGCGGGGCAGGATGTGGTGTTCGTGGCCGGGGGCGACGGCAGTTATCGGGCCGCGGCCCAGGCCCTGGCGGGGACGGAGACCGCGTTGGGGCCCCTGCCTTTGGGTTCGCGCAATGTGCTGGCCCGCAGCATCGGCCTGGGGCCGTTGCCCTCGGGGCGCAAATGGACGCGCGCTTGGGCGCGTCAGGCGCATCGCCTGGCGCGGGGGCAGGTGGTGCAGGCGCGGGATGTGGGCGTGCTCAACGGCCAGGTGTTCCTGTGTTGGGCCGGCGTGGGATTCGACGCCGCGGTGGTGCATCGTTTGGAGCGCGATCGTCGCGGCCCACGACGACAAGTGGTGCTGCGTTACGCGCTCGCGGTCGCACGCGCGCTCGTGCATTGGCCCGGTTTTCAGGTCCAGGAGCCCCCTACGCCGGGGCGTCAATGGATGTGGCTGGTGTTCAAAGAGCCGCGCTATGCCGGAGATCTGGTGCGTCTGCGAGCCGACGCGCGGCCGGATGACGGGAAGTTGTGGGTCTGGCGCGTGCCCGGTCGCGGCGCGACGGGATTGCTGCGCGCGGCCTGGGCCTGGATCTGGGGCCACGGCCGCGGGCACACGCCTTATCTGGAAGGATTCACAGGGCCGCAGGAATGGCGTTTGGCCGCCCCGCAGCCGGTGCATTTGGACGGCGATCCCCTCTTCACCACGGCCGTGTTGCAATGGAATATACGGCCGCGGGCTCTGAAGGTGTTTGGGGTGAGCAAGAGTTGATTTTGGCGTTTGTTTTTGTTGGCTATACGCATTAAAAGCCGGGCGGCGCGTCCTCCTCGCCCAGCAAAAAGCGCCAGTAGGCCGCCGACTCCTCGAAAAAGTGCTCCCATTCGTCCGGTCGGCCCTGGCGCAGCAAGCGCCGCAAAACGGCCAACTCGTCCTCCGCCCGCTCCAAAGCCTCCAAAATCGCATCCAAATTCGTGGCCATGATGTCCCGCATCAGCCGCGGGGACGATCCGACCAGTCGGCTGGTCGAGCGAAAGCCCGGGCCGATGAAGTCGCGCATCTCCGCGGGCACGCTGCGCGTCAACGCCACGCCCAGCAGATAAGGCAGGTGGCTGGTGAAGGCCAGGCCCCGGTCGTGCTCCTCGGGCGTGGCCCACACGGGATACGCGCCCACGGCGCGCGCCAGGGTCTCGGCAAAGGCCCGCGCGCGCGGCGAGGTGCGCGGCAAAGGCGTGAACACGAAGGGCGCGCCGCGGAACAGCCCCGGATCGGCCTGGGCCAACCCACCGCGCTCCTTGCCCGCAATGGGATGTCCGCCCATGACATCGAAACGCGGGGGCAGGTGCGCCAAAGCCTGACACACGGCCTGCTTGGTCGAACCCAAATCCAACACCAACGCGGGCTGAGGCATCCAACGCGGCAGTTCGGGGATGAGATCCACGATGGCCTGCACGGGCGCGGCCAAAATCACCGCATCCACATGGGGAAGGACCTCTTCAGGCCGGGCGGCGACCACATCCACCAGGCCCCATTCACGCGCCAGGGCCCGGGTGCGCGGGTCGGGATCCACCGCGTACAGGCCCGCGACCCGATCGCGCAACGCCATGGCCAGCGAGCCGCCCATGAGGCCCAAACCGACGATGGCCACTCGCCGAGTGTGCAGGGGGAATTCGGACATAAGCCCTCCTCTTCTGAGGGATGGAACGCGGAGTTACACAGATAGCATAGCCCGAAAATGCAAGAGGGATATTAACGGTTGGAGGATGGAAGTTGGAGGTTGGCCAGGAGACGGGCCAGGGTTTGGGGGGCATCGTATGGGAGGATGTGCCCGGCCTTCTCTATAATGGCTATACGCATTAAAGGCGGGTGGAAACGGGACAAGCGGCGGGCCAGAGCCGTGTACTTGGCATCCCGCCGACCGGCCACATAGAGCACGCGCGGGGCCAGACGGGCCAGCGC
>JAADEN010000037.1 GCA_013153375.1 Chloroflexota bacterium
CCGGCTGACGGCTACCCCCAGGCGATGGTATAATCTCCCCGTCGAACCTCGTCTGTGCACCCCCAGGGGCTGCGACCGGGAGGATCTATGGCCAGCGTAACCTTCGACCACATCACCAAGCGCTTCGGCAGCGTCACCGCGCTGCACGACATCAACCTGCACATCCGCGATCGCGAGTTTCTGGTGCTGGTGGGCCCCTCGGGCTGCGGCAAGACCACGGCCTTGCGCATCGTGGCCGGCCTGGAGACGCCCACCGAGGGCAACATCCTCATCGGCGACCAGATCGTCAACGATGTGCCGCCCAAGGACCGGGACATCGCCATGGTGTTCCAGTCCTACGCGCTCTACCCCCACATGACCGTGTACGACAACATGGCCTTCGGCCTCAAACTGCGCAAAGTGCCCAAGGACGAAATCCGCCGCCGGGTGCACGAGGCCGCGGAGATGCTGGGCATCGAAAACCTGCTGGACCGCTACCCGCGGCAACTGTCGGGCGGTCAGCGGCAGCGGGTGGCCGTGGGCCGGGCCATCGTGCGCCAGCCCAAGGTCTTCCTGTTCGACGAGCCCCTGTCGAACCTGGACGCCAAACTGCGGGTCCAGACCCGCGCGGAACTCACCAAACTGCACAAGCGCCTGCAAACCACCTTCATCTATGTGACCCACGACCAGGTGGAAGCCATGACCATGGCCGACCGCATCGCGGTCATGAACAAGGGCGAATTGCAGCAGGTGGACACGCCGCAAAACCTGTACGACGCGCCCATCAACAAATTCGTGGCCGGATTCATCGGTTCCCCGGCCATGAACTTCTTCAACGGCAAACTGGTGCAAGACGACGGTCACCTGTGGGTGGACACGGGCGCGTTCCGGGTGCAGGTGCCCGACGACCGCCGGGAGACTTATGCGGACTATGTGGGTCGGGCCGTGATCCTGGGCGTGCGGCCCGAGCACATCCACCACCCCGACTACACGCCGCCAGGCATCTTCCCCCAGTTGGTAGAGGGCATCGTCGAGGTGGTCGAGCCCATGGGCGCGGAGCAGTATGTCTATTTGCGGGCCGGCGACACTTCCTTCGTCGCTCGGGTGGACCCGCGGGCCCGCTATCGCATGGGCGAGCCGGGGCAGGTGGTCTTCGACATGAGCCGCATGCATTTGTTCGACCCCGACACCGAACGGGCCATCCGCTGAGGGTGGCGCGAGGAACCAGGGCGCGGCCAGCGCCCTTTTTCATTCCAGCCCGAGGAGAACGGCCATGAACGATTGGGCTTACTTACGACCGCTGTTGAAGAGCAACCAATCCAAAATCGTGCTTCTGGTGCTCGACGGCCTGGGCGGGATGCCCATGGGCCCCGCGGGCCCGACCGAACTGGAGTACGCCAACACGCCCGTGATGGACGCGCTGGCCGCGGACGGCACCTTGGGGCAGACCATCCCCGTGGCGCCGGGCATCGCGCCGGGCTCGGGCCCCGCGCACCTGGCCCTGTTCGGCTACGATCCCCTGCGCTACACCGTGGGCCGGGGCGCGCTCGCGGCCGCGGGCGTGGGCCTGGACCTGCGGCCCGGCGATGTGGTGGCCCGGGGCAACTTCGCCACCCTGGACGAAGAGGGCCGCATCGTGGACCGCCGCGCAGGGCGCATCTCCACCGAAGAGGCCGCGCCCCTGGTGGAGCGCCTGGCCCAGATCCAAATCCCGGGCGTGGAAATCACCGTGCGGCCCGTGCGGGAGTACCGCTTCGTCATCCGCCTGCGCGGGGAGAACCTGAGCCCCGACCTGGAGGACACCGACCCGCAGCAAACTGGCGTACCGCCCAAACCCGTGCAGGCCCGCAGCCCCGAGGCCGAGGCCACGGCCCGCCTGCTCAATCAGTGGATCGCCGCGGCCCGGGAGGCCCTGGCCGACCATCCCAAGGCCAACGGCGTGCTGCTGCGGGGCTTCTCCACCGACCCCCAACTGCCCCGCTTCGGCGACTGGTTCGGCCTGCGCGCGGTGGCCATCGCGGTCTATCCCATGTACAAGGGCGTGGCCCGACTGGTGGGCATGGATGTGCTGGACTTCGAGGGCGACACCCCTGCGGACGAGTTCGCGGCCGCGGGCCGGGTGTGGAACGACTACGACTTCTTCTTCATCCACATCAAGAAGACCGACTCCAAGGGCGAGGACGGCGACTTCTACGGCAAGGCCAAGGTCATCGAGCAGGTGGATCAAGCCCTTCCGGCCCTGCTGAAACTGGAGCCCAAGGTGCTCATCATCACGGGGGACCACTCCACGCCGGCCCGGCTGCGCAGCCATTCGTGGCATCCCGTGCCCTTCTTGCTGTGGGCGCCCGACACCGCCCGCTCGGACAATCAATACCGCTTCGGCGAGAACGCGTGCGTGCAGGGCGGGCTGGGCACCTTCCCCGCGGTGCAGACCATGCCCCTGGCCCTGGCCCACGCGCAGCGGCTCAAGAAGTTCGGCGCGTAGCGCAGGAGGTGGCCCATGTCCCGCCTCGTTTGGGGTTTGGCGCTGCTGGCCCTGCTGGCCCTGGCCGCGTGCGCGCCGCGCGCCGCCTCCCCGACCCCGGCCGCCACGGAGACCCGTCCCCCAGGCCCCACCGAATCCGCGGGCCTGCGCCTGACCTCGCCCGCGTTCGGCCCGGGTGCGCGCATCCCCGCGGTGTACACCTGCCTGGGCGACGACCGCATCCCGCCCCTGCGCTGGGAGGGCGCGCCGCCCGAGACCGCGAGTTTCGTGCTCATCATGGACGACCCCGACGCGCCCGGCGGCGTGTGGGACCACTGGATCGTGTACGACATCCCGGCCACGGTGCGCGAAGTGCCCGAGGGCGGCCCCGCGCCGGGCGTGGAAGGCGTCAACAGTTGGGGCGTGACGGGCTATGGCGGGCCGTGCCCACCGCCGGGGCCGGAGCACCGCTATCGCTTCACCCTCTACGCGCTGGATGTGCCGTCGTTGGGGCTGGGGCCGGGCGCGTCCAAGGACGCGGTGCTGGCCGCGTTGCAGGGCCATGTGCTGGAGCAGGCCGAGTTGGTGGGCGTGTTCGGACGGTGAGGCTCAGGGCTCGCGGACGAGGGTGTTGAGCGGCTCGCGGCACTGGCAGGCCTCCCGCCGCTCGTCCCCCCGCACCAGATAACCCTCGTAGGCCCGGCCTGTGCCCTGGGAGACCCAGCCGTCCAGGACGAAGGGCAGGTCGCCGTCCGCGGC
>JAADEN010000205.1 GCA_013153375.1 Chloroflexota bacterium
ACCCACGGTAGCAGGGGCAGGTGGTAGTAACTGTGGGTCATGCTCTGGTAGGGCACCAGCATGCCGTACACGCCGTAGCCCACGGCCCAGCCCCAACCCATAGCCTGGGCCCGCGGGTGCGGCGTGAGCGCGAAGCCGACCGCGGCCGCGAGCAGCCACGGCCCGCCCAGATGTTCCACCAGATTGTGCAGCCAGCGCGCGTAGAACAGGGGCGAAAGCCAAAAGCGCATCATGGGCGCGGTCCAGGTGCCCGCGTAGTCCAGCACCATGCCGCGATAGAGCCCGTAGAAGCCCACCAGCGCGGCCAGCACGGCCAGGCCGCTGGCCCACAGGGTCTTTTGGCGCAGCGCGCCGCGCAGGCCGAAACGCTGCCAGGCCAGGCCCGCGACCGCGCCGCTGAGCACGAACACCGCGTAAGGCTTGACCAGCACCGTGGCCACGCTGAGCAGGCCCGCGGCCCAGGCCCGGCCGCGGGTGGGCCGTTCGACCCAGCGGTCCCAGGCCAGCACGGTCCAGGCCAACAGCAGCAGCATTAGCGGGTCGGGCTGGAAGGAGCGGCTGGCCAGCACCGCGAAGGGCAAAAAGAGGAAGTACAGCACCCCGGCCAGCGCGGGCCAGGGGCCGAACCAGCGCCGGGCCAGCGCGTAGAGCCCCACGGCCGCGCCCGTCCAGAAGAGGATGGTGAACACGCGCGCGGCCCACAGCACCTCCCGGCCCGCGGCCAGATATACCAGCGCGGTCAGCGCGTCGGTCACGGGCGGCTCCAGGGGCTGGATGCGGCGGTACAGCCCCTCGGCCCACTCCTTCTGCTCCGGCGTGGCTGCGGGGTTCCAGCGGTAGTACAGGTAGCGCGCGGTGATGGCCCCCCGCAGTTGCCGCAGGGGGTGGAACTCCAGCGGCGGGTCGGTCAGGTCGTAGAAGCGCACGGCCAGGCCCAGCAGCAGGGCCAGGGCCAGCAGCAGCGTGGGCGCGGACCAACGGCGGCGGTTCATGCCGGTGTTCTCCGTGGGGCACGGGCCGGGCCTCCGGATCTTCCCGCGGTGGGTCGTCCACCCCGGAGGCGCTTCGCCGGGGGCGAAAAGTGCCCCCGGCCCAGGCGTGTGCGTCGGTAAGAAATTTGCGTCGGCCTCGGAGCCTTCCCCCGGCCCCGAGGCCGCCCGGGCCTACGCCCGGCCCAGGTCCACCCAGTACAGGGCCTCGCCCTTGGGGATGTCCCGCAGGGCCTTGGTGCCGATCACCCGGTCCATCTCCCAGGGCTGGATCGCGCCCGGCGTGTTGGGCCGCAGCACATCGATCATCTCCCGGGTGAGCACCTCGCCAGCCTTGATGTCCCGGGCCGCGCGCAGGCAGCGGCGCTGCACGATGTACGTATCCTGCTCGTTGCCGGCCACGAACTTGTCCGCGGAGCCCAGGGCCCGCTCCAGGCGGCGGGTCTCCTCCACCATCAGGGCCCACTCGTCGGGGTTGGTGGCGAACTTGTGGTCCGGCCCTTCCCGGTCGTTGTCGTCGGTGAAGTGGCGCTCGACGACCCGCGCGCCCAGCGCGACCGCGCCCAGCACCGTGGCCAGCCCTCGGGTGTGGTCCGACAGGCCCAGCACCGCGTTGGGCCACATGGTGCGGTAGGTCTTGAGCACATTCAGGTGGATGTGGTCGAAGTTCTCCTCGCTGCCCGTGTAGTTGGTGTTGCACTGCATGAGCACGATCTGGTCGTTGACCTCCATGACCGCGCGCATGGCCCGGGCCACATCGCTGATGTCGGACGCGCCCGTAGCCATGATGATGGGCTTGCCCTTGCTGGCCATGTACACCAGCAACTCGGGCCACGACATCAGCCCCGACCCGGCCTTGTACACCTCCACATACGGCTCGATGTGGTCCACCGAGCCGAAGTCGTAGGGCGACGAGAAGAAATCAATGCCCACCTTGTCGGCCTCTTCTTTCAGGATGGGCGTCCAGTCCCACGACAGCGAGGCTTCTTCATAGACCTGGTACACGGGCTTCTTCCACTCGGCCTGGTGCGACAACTGGCGCCCCAGGGAGCGGAAGCCGTAGTCGGACACGATCTTGGGCGCGCGGAAGTGCTGGAACTTGACCGCGTCCGCGCCGGCCTCCTTGGCCAGGCGGATGAGCATCTTGGCCCGCTCCAGCGAGCCGTCGTGATTGGCGCCGATGTCGGCGATGAAGTAGGTGGGGTGTCCGTCGCCGATCCAGCGGTTGCCAATGCGAATCTCGGCCATGAGTGACTCCTCCTGGGTTGCGGGGTGGGGTTGGGGGACGCCCTCCGGACAGGGCCGGCCGCGCGCCGCGTGGCGCATGCGCGGTCGCGGGCCCGCGCGGAGCCCTTCCCCCAAAGCCCGCGGTCAACGCCCAAAGTGCGCGATGGTCCGGGCCAGAATCTCGGCCTGACGCTCCATTGTAGCACGGTCGAAGTAGGGATAGCAAGATAAATCGATATCGCTCAAAATATTCTGAAATTATTTTCGCTTCAAGCGTTCATCGATATCGTAGTGGGTTCTGTGGCGCACTAACGCGTTGAGGCGTGCTACTTCGGGATGAGTTTGCAGAAAAGCGAGAATCTGCTTCCAGCCCAAATTTTCAAGTCCCAGATGTTCGACGATGGTGCGCACGAGAGTCAAGTCTTCGGGTGTATCTACTGTCCAACGATAGTGTCCCCAATTTTGAGCCGCGTGGTAAAGGGCGATACGGAATCCCCGGGGCGTAATTGTCTCTCGCCAACGAGGTGCGTGGGTTCGGAAAGCCAGCGCCTCAACAGGGGCGTCATCATACAAATAAGGAGTGACATGTTCCCGCTGATAGGGCGCGGTAGCTTCATGCCAAGCCCGCGCCAGAGCAGCAAAGGTCATCACTTCTACATCCAGTCCGATAGGAAAGGTCCGCCCCCAGGGCTCAGGCAAGCGGTTGGCCGCGAAATCTACACCGCGGCGCTGAAATCGAGAGAGCACCTCAGCAGCGAGATGCGGATCAAGCAAGGGGCAGTCCGCGGTCAGACGCATGATCGTACCGGCTTGGTAAGCCCTGGCAGCCTGATAATAGCGATCCAAAACATCAAGAGGATGTCCTCGATAACACGGCACATCTTCACGGGCGCACCAGACGGCTATCACATCGTCGGCTGTGTCATAAGTGGTCGCGACGACCACTTCGTCCAACCCGGAGATGCGACGCGCGC
>JAADEN010000093.1 GCA_013153375.1 Chloroflexota bacterium
GTGTCAGCGCGCGGCCGCAAGCCCTTCCGCGGTCAGTCCCACCCGGCCCGCGGAGCCGACGCGGCGCGCGACGCGGCCGCCTACGGCTACGGTTACGGTCACGCCCTCGGCCACGCCCATCCCCGTGGCCGCGCGGGTCAACGGCGAGGCCATCCTGGTGGCCGAGTGGGTCGCGGAGACCCGCCGGGCGCTGGCCGCGGCCGAAGATCTGGGCCTGGCGCTGAGCCCATCCGACGCGGGCGAGCAGGCCCTGGATCTGTTGGTGGAGCGGCTCCTGTGGGCCCAGGCCGCGCGCGAGCAGGGCCTGTTCCCCGGCGAGGACGAGGTGCAGGCCCGTTGGCAGCAACTGGAGGCCGCCCGCGGCGGGGCCGAGGCCTGGGCCGCGTATCTGGCCGACCTGGGCTACACGCCGGCGACCTTTCGCCAGGCCCTGGCGCAAGACATGGCCGCGGCGCGCATGCGCATGGCCGTAGCGGAGCAAGTCCCCACCCACGGCCCCCAGGTCAAGGCGCGCGTGATTCACATGCCCACCCAGGCCGATGCCCAGGCCGTGTTACAATATTTGCACGCCGGGGAAGATTTCATGGCCCTGGTGCGTCAATATCATCCCACGGGCCGGGGCGACCTGGGCTGGTTTCCGCGGGGCGCTTTGTGGGTGCCCGAAGTGGAGGAGGCGGCCTTCGCTTTGGAGCCCGGCCACTACAGCGCGGTCATCCCGACCGACCGCGGGTTCTACATCGTGTATGTGGAGGCCCGCAGCGACGACCGGCCCTATGCGCCGTGGGCCCTGGATGTGCTGCGCGCCCGCGCGGTGGCCGAGTTTCTGGCCCAACGGCGGGCCGCGGCCCAAATCGAGATCCTGGTGAATCCCCAAGAGCCGCCCTTGTCCGGTCCTTAGTTCTGGGCCGGCCCCCTGTCGGAGGTACAGCCCATGGCGGATCGCTCCTCTTCTCGCTCTTCTCGCCGCAGCAACACCTCGGCGCTTTTGTGGCTGCTGGGTATCTTGTTCTTGTTGGGCGCCCTGTGCACTTTGGGCGGCTGTACGGTGTTGCTGTTGAATCCGTACGCGGGGTTCAATCCCTTCCCGCCGCCCACCCTGCCGCCGACGCTGGAATTGCCGCCCACCGAGACGCCGCCGCCCTATCCCACTTTGCCGCCCACCTGGACGCCCACGGTGACCATGACCTTCACGCCCTTGCCGACCGCGACGCCCACGCCGTTGCCCACCGCGACCCTGCCGCCTACGGTGACGCCCACCCTGCCGCCCACCGCCACTCTGGCGGCCAGCGCGACGCCGGGCGGAAGCGGCCCCACGCCCACGCCCTTGCCCTTCTTCGCGCTGCAGCCGGGCAATCCGGCTTATCAGAGCAGCCAGGTCTTCCATCCCGACGCGGGGTGCAATTGGCTGAGCGTGGGCGGGCAGGTGCTGGAGGCCAACGGCGCGCCCGCGCCGACCGACCCGCCCATGTTCGTGGTGGTGCGCGGGCTGCTCGCGGGCCAGCCGGTGGACCAGTTGGCCCTGGTCGGCCAGGCCACGCACTTCGGCCCCGCGGGCTATGAGGCCAAACTGGGCGACGCGCCCGTGGCCTCGTCCCAGGCCGTGTATGTGCAGTTGGTGGACATCAACGGGTACGCCTTGTCCGATCCGTTCTTTTTCGACACTTACGACGACTGCCAGCGCAATGTGGTCATCATGAACTTCGTGCGCCAACGGTGACGCCCGCCCGATAGGAGGAGCCCCATGTTGGACCTCAACCTCATCCGTCGCGAGCCCGAGCGGGTCAAAGAGGGCCTGCGCAAACGGGGCGAGGACCCCGCCCTGGTGGATCGGGTGCTGGAACTGGACGCCCGCCGCCGCGAGTTGCTGAAGAAGGTGGAAGCCCTGCGGGCCGAGCGCAACCGCGTCTCCAAGGAGATCGCCCGCCTGCGGGACCCCGAAGAGCGCAACGCCAAGATCGCGGCCATGCGGGCTTTGGGCGACGAACTCAAGGCCCTGGAGCAGCAACTGCGGGAGGTGGAGGACCGCCTGCACGAACAACTGGCCTGGCTGCCCAACCTGCCCGCGGACGATGTGCCCCTGGGCGAGGACGAGAACGACAATGTGGTGCTGCGCACCGTGGGCGAGATTCCCCAATTCGACTTCTCGCCCAAGCCGCACTGGGACCTGGGCCCCGAGTTGGGCATCATTGACTTCGAGCGGGGCGTCAAACTCAGCGGCTCGCGCTTCTATGTGCTGCGGGGCGCGGGCGCACGGCTGCAGCGGGCCCTCATCCAGTGGATGCTGGATCTGCACATCCGGCAGGGCTATCTGGAGCACTACCCGCCCTTCATGGTGCGGGAGCGGGTGGTCTTCGCGGCGGGCCAGTTGCCCAAGTTCCGTGACAACCTCTACCACGACGCGGAAGAGGACTACTGGTGGGTGCCCACCGCGGAAGTCCCCCTGACGGGCCTGCACATGGACGAGATTCTGCGCGAGGAAGATTTGCCCCTGTACTACACCGCGTACACGCCCTGCTTCCGCCGGGAAAAGATGAGCGCGGGCAAGGATGTGCGGGGCATCAAGCGCGGCCACCAGTTCGACAAGGTGGAGATGTACAAGTTCGTGGTGCCCGAGTCTTCGGACGAGGAACTGGAGAAGATGGTGGCCGACGCGGAGGAGACCCTGCGCCTGTTGGGCCTGACCTATCGGGTGGTGCAGTTGTGCACGGGGGATCTGGGTTTTGCGGCCCGCAAGACTTACGACCTCGAAGTCTGGGCGCCGGGCAGCGGCGAGTGGCTGGAAGTCTCGTCCCTGTCCAATGTGGGCGATTTCCAGGCCCGGCGGGGCAACATCCGCTATCGGCCCAAGGGCGGCGGCCGCACCCGCTTCGTGCACACCCTGAACGGCTCGGGCCTGGGCCTGCCGCGCACGGTCATCGCCATCCTGGAGACCTACCAGCAGCCCGACGGCAGCGTGGTGGTGCCCGAGGTCCTGCGCCCCTACATGGGCGGGATGGAGGTGATTCGGGCCGAGGATTGAGAACATTTCTCGGCCCTGAAAACTACGCCGCCCCCGGCATCCCGGGGGCGGCGTTTTCCCTGAAAAGGGGCGTTTAGACCGGCACGGCCAGGGCTGCGGCCGCGCCCGGGGTGAAGAGATCGTCCCCCGTATCATCCCACCAG
>JAADEN010000021.1 GCA_013153375.1 Chloroflexota bacterium
CGGACGCCGCGCCAGCGCGTACAGGCCCACGGGCAGCCAGGGCAGGGCCACGCCCAGGCCGGTCCACGGGCGGGTGAGCAGCAGCAGGCCCAGGCTCAGCCCGGCCAGCAGCGCGGGCAGAGGGCTCGGGGGCGCGTCGCGGCGCGGCCACAGTATATCCAGCAGGGCCAGGTTGAAAATCAGGGTGAGCACCCAGGCCCAGAGGTGGGCCAGCAGCGACCCGGCCTGGAGCCAAAAGAAGGGCGAGGTCAGGGCCAGGAGCACGGCCAGCCCCGCGACCACGGGATCGGCCAGGCGGCGGCCCAGGCGGTAGAGCAGCCACAAGGCCAGCCCGGCCAGGGCGGGGTTGACCCACGCGGCCCGGCCCAGGCGCATGCCCAGGGCCAGCACCGCGGGCCAGCCCGGCGGGTATTTGCCGAAGCGCCGGCCTTGCCGGTCAACGACGAAGGGCACCAGAAAGAGGTGCGGTTCGGGCGGCGAAGGGACGGTGAGGCAGTTGCGGGTCGCGGCCTGGGCCTGCCACCAGTAGGCGACCTCGTCCTCCAGGTGGGGCCAGAATTCGAAGTAGCGCCCGGCCACGCCGTGGGCCAGGAGGACGGTCAGCAGGGCCAGGGCCAGCACCCAGGGCGTGGGTTTCCGCCACCCACGCGCAAAAGCCCCGACGCCAGGGCCGGGGCCGGTACGCCAACGCGGGTGCAAAGCCGCAAGGAAGGAGGGCAGGCGCATGGCGCGCCGTGGAAGGGTCAGTTGAGCCGATGGCGTCCGTTGCCGCGCAGGCGCTTGCGGATCTCTTCCAGGGTCTTTTCCAGTTCCGCCACCCGCGACAGCGCGGCGTCGCGCTCTTCGCCGTAGGCCTCCGCGGCCGCGGCCTTGGCCTCGGCCAGGGCCTTGAGCAGCGCGGCCTCCATGGGCGTGGGCACATAGGTGTCGTCCTGGTCGTCGCGCGAACCGCGCGCCAGGCGACCGGCCTCTTCGGGCTTGGGCTCCAGGGCCTTCATGCTCAGGCGAATGCGCTTGCGGCGGCGGTTGACCTCGATGACCTGGGCTTCGATCTCATCGCCCTCGCTGACCACATCCCGCGGGCTGCGGATGTAGCCGTGGGTCATCTCGCCGATGGGCACGAACGCGGGCACCTCCGCGCCGATGTCCACCTCGATGCCGCCGCGCAGGATCTTGATGACCTTGCCCTTGACGGTCATGCCTTTCTTGATCTCGCGCCATTCCAGATCCAGGGGCTTGCGCATGGTCAGTTCCACGATGCCCTTGGGGCTGATGCGGCGCACCCACACATCCACCTCCTGGCCCACCTCCAGCACATCCTCGATACGATGGACGGGCTCGCGGCTCACCTGGGAGATGTGCAACACCGCGGGCTTGTCCAGCCCGATGTCCACGATGGCCCCGGCCACGGTCAATTTTTTGATGGTCCCCCGAAAGTGCATTTTGCGCTTGATCTCCGCCGTCTCACCGACGGTGACCGGCTCTTGCGTGCTCATGGCACACCTCCTAATTTTCCAGACTCGTCCCCCGACGGCGGTTCATTATACCGCAGGCCGCGATTTTGGGGAGGCCAAGACGCGCTTTTTCGCGGCCGCAAATGGGATTTGGGCCCTCACTATGGAGGAGACTCACCCGCTTGGGCCTGCCGCGCGGCCGGATGCGGCGCTCAGGCCGGGTAGGCCCGGAACACCACCACCGCGTTGTGCCCGCCAAAGCCAAACGAGTTGCTCATCGCGGCCTGCACGGGATGCTCCCGGGCCTGGTTGGGGACATAGTCCAGGTCGCATTCGGGGTCGGGCTCGCGCAGGTGGATGGTGGGCGGCACCACATGGTCCCGAATGGCCAGGATGCTGAACACGGCCTCCAGCGCGCCCGTCGCGCCCATCATGTGGCCGGTCATGGACTTGGTGGACGACACGGGGATCCGATACGCGCGCTCGCCGAACACGCTTTTGATGGCCCGGGTTTCCATGACATCGTTCAGGCGGGTGCCCGTGCCGTGCGCGTTGATGTAGTCGATGTCGTCGGGGGTCAGGCCCGCGCTTTCCAAAGCCCGCCGCATGGCCTGGGCCGCGCCGCGGCCGTCCTCCGCGGGCGCGGTGATGTGGAACGCGTCCGCGGTGGAGCCGTAGCCCGCGAACTCGGCCAAAATGCGCGCGCCGCGGGCCCGGGCGTGCTCTTCCGTCTCCAGGATCAGCACGGCCGCGCCCTCGCCCATGACGAAACCGTCGCGCTGGGCGTCGAAGGGCCGGGGCGCGTCGAAATCGGGCGGCTTGCGCAGGGCCATCGCGCCGGCCCGCTCGAACGCGGCCATCGCGATCTTGCAAATGGTCGCGTCCGTCGCGCCGGCCACCATCACATCGGCCACGCCCGCGCGCAGCAATTGCCAGGCCAGCCCCAGGCTGTCGGTGCCTGTGGCGCACGCGGAAGCCACCGACAGCGCGGGCCCTTGCAGTCCCATGTCGATGCTCACCAGGCCCGACGCGCCGTTGGGCATGAGCATGGGCACCACGAAGGGCGTCACCCGCCGCGGCCCCTGCGTATAGGCAACCAAAGTGTTCTTTTCGACCACATCAATGCCGCCCACCGCGGACGAAATCAGCACGCCGATGCGGGTCAGATCCTCCTGCTCCAGGTCCAGCCCCGCGTCGGCCACGGCTTGGCGGGCCGCGATGATGCCGAACTGCTCGAAACGGCTGGTGCGCCGCGCCTCCCGCACACTCAGGAAGGCCCGCGGCTCGTAATCCTTGACCTCGGCTGCGATCTGAATGCCCATGCCCTCGGGATCGAACAGCGTGATGGGGCCCACGCCGGACACGCCTTGCAGGGCCTTTTCCCAGGTTTCGGTCACGCTGTGGCCCAGGGGGTTGATGGTGCCCATACCCGTGACGACAATGCGAGGGGCCATGCCTTCACTCCTTGCGTGAGAAGATGCGCTGCCACCAGGGCCGCTCGGGGTCCGGGGCGGTTTCCGGGGGAACCGGCTCCGCGGGGGCCGGCGCGGGGGTTTTGTGCCCGCTTCCGGTCAGGACCAGCACGGCCGGCCGCGGCGCCCAGGCGCGCAAACGCTCGTAAGCCGCCCACACCAACGCAGCCGTGGGCTCAATATAAAACCCGTGGCGGGCCAGA
>JAADEN010000051.1 GCA_013153375.1 Chloroflexota bacterium
CCTGGCTGGCCACGCAAACGAAGTGAGCGGCGCGCTCAGCGCGGGTCGGAGCCTGCCGCGCGGCGGCCTACCGCCCACGCGGCCAGCCAGATGCCCGCCAGCCCGGCCCCCAGGTCGGTCCAGGCGAAGGTGCGGTTGGGCAGGCCGAGTTGTGCGACCTCGTCCACCAGCGCGGCCAGGGTGAGCAGCCCGGCCCAGGCGCGCCAGCGGTTCGGCCCCAGGCCCCAGGTCACGGCCGCGGCCAGACCGCCGAAGACGAAGAAGTGCCCCACCACATCCCCCGCGGGCAGGTGATGCAGCCAGGTCAGCGCGTCCTGGCCGTAGCCCGCGCTCGCGCTCAGCGAGATGCCGACCACCACCGCGAAGGCCAGCAGCGCGAGTGCGTGCCGTTGCCTGCGGGTCATCGGCGCGGCCCTCCCCGCCAGGTCCTCCCGCGGGAGAGAGGCCGCGGCCGCGCACCTATCGGCCCGGCCTCCGCGGAGCCCTTCCCCCACCCCCACACGATGGGCAGCACCTCTGGCCTCGGCCTACGCGAACATGCGCACCACATGCTCCAGGGCCTCGATCAGGCGGTCGATGTCCGCGCGGGTGTTGTAGAGATAAAGGCCGGCGCGGGCGCTGGCCGGGACGCCGAAGCGGCGGTGCAGGGGCTGCGCGCAGTGATGCCCGGCCCGCACGGCCACGCCGTGGTGGTCCAGCACCTGGGCCACATCGTGGGGGTGCGCGGCGTCGAGCCAAAAGGCGAACACCGCGCCCCGGTCCTGCATGGTGGCGGGGCCCAGCAGGCGCAGGCCGGGCACCTGGCGCAGGCGCTCCAGCGCGTACGCGCCCAGGTCGCGCTCGTGCTGACGCACCCGCTCCATGCCCAGGGCCTGCAGGTAGTCGATGGCCGCGGCCCAGCCCACGGCCTCCGCGATGGCCGGCGTGCCGGCCTCGAACATGGCCGGGGGCTCCGCGGGGGCGAAGCCCTGGGTGGTGACGCGGCGGATCATGCCCCCGCCGCCCAGGAAGGGCTGCATGGTGTCGAGCACTTCCCGGCGGGCGTAGAGCGCGCCGATGCCGCTGGGGCCCAGCATCTTGTGCGCGGAGACCGCGTAGAAGTCCACGCCCAGGGCCGCGAGATTGATGGGCAGGTGAGGCGCGGCCTGCGCGCCGTCCACCAGCACGCGCGCGCCCACGGCGTGCGCGGCGCGCGTCATCTCGGCCACGGGCGGGATGACGCCGGTGACATTGGACATGTGGGTGAAGGCCACCAGGCGGGGCTCCTGGGCCAGCAGGCGGTGGAAGTGCTCCAGGTCCAGGCGGCCCTGGTCGTCCACGCGCCCGAACTCCAGGCGCAGGCCTCGCTCCGCGGCCAGCATCTGCCAGGGCACGATGTTGGCATGATGCTCGGCCTCGGTGGTCACGATGAGGTCGCCGGGCCGCAGGTGGACGCGCGCCCAGGCGTGGGCCACCAGATTGACGGCCTCGGTTGCGTTGCGCACGAAGATGATCTCCTCGGCCTCGGACGCGCCCAAAAAGAGGGCCACCTTCTGCCGCGCGGCCTCGTAAGCCGCGGTGGCCTCCTCGGCCAGGGTGTGAATGCCGCGGTGGATGTTGGCGTAGTGGTGCAGATAGAAATCGGCCAGCCGCTCCACCACGGGGCGGGGCTTGAGGCTGCTGGCCGTGGAGTCGAGATACACCAAGGACACGCCGGGCCGCACCTCCCGCTGCAACGCGGGGAAGTCGGCCCGGATGCGGTTCAAATCCAAGGCAGTGGGCATGATACTCCTCGGCGTGAGGTTTAGCGGCGCCGACGGCGCCGGCGCAGCGGGCGAATCTGGTCCGACGACTGAGGAATCCACAGCACCTGGTCGGGGATGAGCCAGCCGTTGGTCAAGTACACCGCCTGGGTGAATTGCACCGCGACCATCTTGTAGTCGGCCTGGACCACCACGCCCTCGAGCCAATCGCGCACCCGTTCGCCCTCCTCGTTGTCGTGGTCGCACAACACCTCGACTCGGTCGCCCACCGCGAAGCGGGGGCGGTCATCTCCCGTCTTCCGAAAACGAACCCGTTGAGCCATAGGCGAACCTCCGCGGCATTGGTCAAAGGAACGAACACCACGACGCGGCCCCGGCCAGCAACCGGGGCGCGGCGCATTTTTATTGTACTCACCAAGGCAAGCGCGCGGCAGCGCCGGGGCCTCACCGCCCCTTCCACTCGGGCGGGCGCTTGTTCAAGAACGCGTCCATGCCCTCGGACTGGTCCTCGGTGGCGAAGAGCAGGTAGAACAGGCGGCGTTCGTAGGCCAGCCCCGCGGTCAGGGTGCTCTCCAGCGCGTAGTTCACCGCCTCCTTGCCCAGCCGCACCGCGATGGGCGCGCGCTCGGCGATGGCCTGGGCCAACTTCAGGGCCTCGTCCAGATACGCGTCCGTGGGCGCGACCTTGTTCACCAGGCCGAAGCGGGCCGCCTCTTCCGCGGTCAGGCGGCGGTCGTTGAGCACCATCTCCATGGCCAGATACTTGCCCACCGTGCGGGTCAGGCGCTGCGTGCCCCCCGCGCCCGGAATCACGCCCAGGTTGATCTCGGGCTGGCCGAAGCGGGCGTTCTCCGCGGCCACGATCATGTCGCAGGCCATGGCCAACTCGAAGCCGCCGCCCAGGGCCCAGCCCGCCACCGCGGCGATGATGGGCTTGCGCACGGCCCGGATGCGGTCGAACAGGTCCACATAGCCGCCCATCAGCATGTCCACCGCGCTGGCCTGGCTCATGGCCTTGATGTCCGCGCCGGCCGCGAACACCTTTTCGTTGCCCGTGATCACGATGGCCCCCACCCGCTCGTCCGCGTCCAGCGCCTCCAGCGCATCCATCAACTGGCGCAGCAACTCGGGGCTGAGCGCGTTGTAAGCCTTGGGGTTGTTCAGGCGGATCAAACCGACCTGGCCGTGGATTTCGGTGAGCACCAAAGGCGTCTCGCTCATCAGGTCTCCTCCTGTGGGGGAAAGGCTCCGCGAACGGCCGGGCTGCGCCGCGAGCGCGGCGCGCGTCTCGCCCATACCGCGGGGAAGGTCAGGCCAGGCCCACCTTGGGCGTCTGGCCCTGCAACAAACGCCGGGCGATGACCAGGCGCTGGATTTCGCTGGTGCCTTCGCCGATGGTCATCAACCGCACATCGCGATACATGCGCTCCACGGGGTACTCCCGGCTGTAGCCGTAGCCGCCGTGGATCTGGATCGCGTCGCGGGCCACCTTTTCGGCCATCTCGGTGGCGTACAGTTTGGCCATGGCCGCGGCCTGGGCGAAGGGACGGCCCTGGTCCTTGAGCCAGGCGGCGTAGTAGATCATCAGCCGCGCGGCGTGGATGGCCGTGGCCATGTCGGCCAGCATGAACTGGATGGCCTGGAAGTGGGCGATGGGCTGCCCGAACGCGTGCCGCTCCTGCGCGTAGCGGTGGGCCTCCTCGAACGCGGCCTGCGCGATGCCCACCGACAGGGCCGCGATGCCGATGCGCCCGCCGTCCAAAACCTCCAGGGCCTGGTGCAGCCCGCGGCCCTCCTGGCCCAGCAGCGCGTCCGCGGGCAGGCGCACCCGGTCGAAGGTCAGCGCGTGGCTGTGGCTGGTGCCCAGGCCCATCTTGCGCTCGGGCGGGCCCACATGCAGGCCCTCGGCCTCCCGCGGGACGATGAACATGCTCAGGGCTTTGCTGCTGCGCTCGGGCCGGGTGCGGGCCAGCACCACGATGAAGGCCGCGTCGTCCGCGTTGGTGATCCACATCTTCTGGCCCGTGAGCACCCAGCCGTCGCGGTCCCGCTCGGCGCGGGTCCGGATGCCCTGCAAGTCCGACCCGGCCTGGGGCTCGGTCAGGGCCAGCGCGGCCAGCCGCTCGCCCGTGACGGCCTTGGGCAGCCAGGTGCGTTTTTGGGCTTCGGTGCCGAAGCGCACGATGGGCTCCAGGCCCAGGCAGTTGTGGGCTTCGATGGTCAACGCGGTGCCCGCGTCGCCCCAGCCCAGGGCTTCCAGGGCCACGGCCTGGGCCAGCGCGTCCAGTTCGCTGCCGCCGTAAGCTTCGGGCACGGTCATGCCCATTAAACCAAACGCGCCGCCTTTGCGCAGCGCGTCCCAATGCAATTCATGTCGTTCGGCCAACTCCGCGGCCTGAGGCCGCACCTCGTTGGCCGCGAAATCCAGCACCGCATCTCGCCACATGCGAAGGTCGTCGGGAAGCGAAAAATCCATGAGCCAACTCCTTGCGGCAAGGACCTTCCTGCGACAGACATCCGTATTATACCCACGGCGCCGCGGCCCCGGGACGAGGGCCGACGATGGCGATTGGCCCCACGACAACTTTGGCTATACGAAATCCCCGCCACGCGTCCAAAAGCCCGCCGCGGCCGTCCGGCCCGGCCGCATCCCCCGCGGCATCGCGCCCGAAACCCGGCCGCGGCGGGTCAACCGCGGCTCACCCTTCGTCCGCCGCGGCCTTCTCGTGCAGCGCGCGCCACACCTTCTCGGGCGTGATGGGCAAATCGTCGATGTGCACGCCCACCGCGTCGTAGATCGCGTTGCCCACCGCGGGCGCGACGCCGTCCATGGGAATTTCGGCCACGGCCTTGACGCCGAAGGGATGGCTGGGTTCGAAGGTCTCGACGAACGCGACCTCCAGTTCGGGCATCTCGTGGGCCTGGAAGATGTGGTAGTCGCGGAAACTGCGCTCCCGCACCCGGCCGCGCTCGTCCAGGGTCATGGCCTCGCTGGTGGCGTAGCCCAAAGCCTGGGTCATGCCGCCCTCGATCTGGCCCGACGCGGTCACGGGGTTGACGATGACCCCCGCGTCCACCACCATGAGCAGCCGGTCCACGGTGAACGCGCCCGTCTCGGTGTCCACCGTGACCTCCGCGAACTGCGCGGCAAAGGGCGGCGGCGCGACGGGCGACATGTGCGACGCCACGGCCATGATTTGCTCCTGGTCTTCGTGGTGCAGCGCGTGGTGCCCGATCTCGGCCAGGGTCACATAACGGCCGTCGGGCGCGATGGCCTTGCGGTCTTCCAACAGGATGTGGTCGGGATGCACTTCCGGGCCGTCGCCGCGGGCGTTGAGCATCTTCGCGGCCCGCTCCCGCAGGCGCTGGGCCACCTGCTCCGCGGCCTTGACCACGGCCGCGCCGCTGATGTAGGTGGTGCTGCTGGCGTACGCGCCCTTGTCGAAGGGCGTGAAGTCCGTGTCGGACGAGTACACGATGATGTCGTCCAGGGGCACGCCCAGAATCTCGGCCGCCATTTGGGCCAGCACCGTGTCGGAGCCCGTGCCCAGGTCCGTCGCGCCCACCAGCAGGTTGAAGGAGCCGTCCTCGTTGAGTTTGATGCTCGCGCCGCCCATGTCCAGATAGGGGATGGCCGTGCCCTGCATGACCAGCGCGACGCCGATGCCCCGCCGCAGGTGCGGCTGGCCCGGCACCGTGTGCCAGTCGGGGTTGCCGTACTTCTCGTCCCAACCGATGAGGCGCTTGCCCAGGGCCACGGCCTCGACCAGCGCGTTGGTCTCGATGGTCTCGGGCCGCGGCTCCCGGCCCTCGGACCAGGCCGTGCTGAAGGGGTGCAACTCGCCGGGCCGCAGCGCGTTCTTCAGGCGGAACTCGATGGGGTCCAGGCCCAGCGCGTGCGCGATCTTCTCCATGTGCCGCTCCACGGGCCAGAAGCCCTGGGGCACGCCGTAGCCCCGGAACGCGCCCGACGGCGGCGTGTTGGTGTACACCACATCCGCGTAGAAGCGAATGTTGGGGGACTGCCGATAGGGGCCGTCGCCCACATACAGGGCCATGGCCTTGTGGCCCGTGTTGCCCGCCACGGTGAGCGCATGGCCGCCGTACGCGCCCGTGTCCGAAATCAGATACATTTCGTTGGCCGTGATGGTGCCGTCCTTCTTCACGCCCGTCTTCATGCGGATGATCATGGGATGGCGGGACCGCGCGGCCAAAAATTCTTCCTCGCGGGTGTATTCGTAGTACACGGGTCGCCCCGTGGCAATGGTCAGGTGCGCGGGCACATCCTCGACCAGGATCTCCTGCTTGCCGCCGAAGCCGCCGCCGATGCGGGGTTTGATGACCCGGATGCGCTTGATGGGCAGGCCCAGCACGGGCGCGAGTTGCCGCCGCACATGGAAGGGCACCTGGGTGCTGGTGCGGATGACCAGCCGGTCGTCTTCGTCCCACCAGGTGACGGCCACATGGGGCTCCAGGTGGGCCTGCTGCACTTTGTGCACCGTGTACTCGGCCTCGAAGATGTAGTCGGCCTCCGCGAAGCCCTTGTCCACATCGCCGATGTCAATGCGGATCTCCGCGGCCAGGTTGCGGCTGGGGTCGCTGTCCGCGAAGGGCACATAGTCGGGCTCGTCGTGGATGATGGGCGCGCCGGGCTTCAGCGCGTCCCGGGGGTCCAGCACGGCCGGAAGTTCCTCGTACTCCACCTCGATGAGCCGCAGGGCCTGCTCCGCGATCTCGGGCGTCTCCGCGGCCACCATGGCCACCCGGTCGCCCACGAAGCGCACCTTGCGGGGCAGCGAGAAACTGTCCAATGGGCCGGGGATGGGGTCCGACTGGCCCGCGGTGGAGTAAGGCACTCGGGGGATGTCCTCATAAGTGAGCACCGCGTGCACGCCGGGCAGCGCGCGGGCCTTGCTCACATCGATGCGCTTGATGCGGGCGTGGGGCACGGGGCTGAAGAGCACCTTGGCGTACAACATGCCCCGCAGGTCCAGATCCGCGGCGAACGCGGGCTTGCCCTGCACCAGTTTGACCGCGTCCACCTTGGGGTCGGGCTTGCCCACCCGGCGATAGGTCTCCACCTGGGGGACGGGACGAATCTTGGGCAGCACATCCACCGCGGGGCGGGTCTGCACCGCGGGCCCTGCGGGCGCGGCGGGGGATGCGGCCGGAGCCTCGGGCCCGGTATCGTCCGCGGCGTACAGGTCCTCGACCCGCACGATGGGCGGCTCGGGGGGCAGGTCCACCTCTTCGCCGCGCTTCCAGGCCGCGGCCAGGCGCACGGCCTCGACCACCTTCTTGTAGCCCGTGCAGCGGCACAGGATGCCGCCCAGCGCGTCGCGAATCTCCGCGTCGCTGGGGTCGGGGTTGCGTTCCAGCAGGGCTTCGGTGGCCATGACATACGCGGGGGTGCAGTAGCCGCACTGGATCGCGCCGGTGACCACGAAGGCCTGCTGGATGGGGTCCAGGCCCCGGCTGGCGCGCCAGCCCTTCTCGGGGTGCTCGCCGATGGCCTCGGTGGTGGTGATGGCGTGACCTTGGGCTGCGGCCGCGGGCGTGACGCAGGCCAGACGGGGTTCCCCGTCCAGCAACACGGTGCACGCGCCGCACGAACCGTCCTCGCAGCCGTGTTTGACGCTGTAGTAGCCCAACTGCCGCAGGGCCTGCAGCAGCGTGGTGTTGGGCGAAACCTCCAGGGTGTGCTCGTGGCCGTTGACTTCCAGGGTGATGTGCATGGTAGGGCTCCTTGGCCTGATCTGTGTGCGCCTCATCGGGGCGCGGGCGTGATGTGTCCCCCTATAGTGTAACAGAATTCGGCCCCCCTGGGGAGGATAACGCGGCCGCGGATCCGCGGCCGGCCGCGCGCTCCGCGCCTCGCGCGGGCCTGCGACGCGGCAGTAAGAGCGGCCACGGCCCGCGGCGGGGCCAGGTTTGGGGCGCGGAACGGCGTTGGCCTCCCCGCGGCGCGGGGGCCGTGGTAAGATTCTCGCCAGAACCGCGTACCCTCTCTGGGAGACGACCATGACCGCGACGGTCCGCGCATCCACGCCCGCGCCCGCGTGGGATCGGCTGCGCACGGTGGAAAACTTCGGCCACTCGCTGCGCGCGCCGGGCTTCGTGTTCCAACCCGTGAACGAAGCCCAAGTGCGCCAGATTCTGGCCCAGGCTCAGAAGCACGGCTATCGCCTCGCGCTGCGGGGCAGCGGCCGCAGTTACGGCGACGCGGCCCTGGCCGCGGGGCATTGGGTGCTGGACCTGCGGCGCATGAACCGCATCCTGGCCTGGGACCCCCAACAAGGCCGTCTGACCGTCGAGCCCGGCGTCACCATCGAGGACATCTGGCGCTACACCCTGGCCGACGGCTGGTGGCCCGCGGTGGTGCCGGGCACCATGCGCCCCACCGCGGGCGGCTGCGCGGCCATGAATGTCCACGGCAAGAACAACTGGCAGGCCGGCACCTGGGGCGAGCACATCGTCCATTTGCGGGTGCTCACGCCCACGGGCCAGACCCACGACCTCACCCCCGCGGACGACGCGTTCTGGGCCGTGCTGGGGGGCTTGGGCGTGCTGGGCGTCATCACGCAGATGACCCTGCAACTCAAGCCCGTGGCCTCGGGCGACCTGGAAGTGCGGGCCTGGGCCACGCCGAACCTGTCCCGCACCCTGGCCGACCTGGACGCGGCCAAGGAGGATTACGAGTATGTGGTGGCCTGGGTGGACGCCACCGCGCGCGGCCGGGCCCGGGGTCGGGGGCAGTTGCACGCCGCGCGGCACATCCCGGCCTCCGCGGAGCCCTTCCCCCACCGCACCCTCGACCCCGCCTACCAGATGCTGCCCGACACCTTCTTCGGCCTGGTGCCCAAGGCCATCCTGTGGCGGTTCATGCGGCTCTTCATGCACAACCCCGGCGTGCGGCTGGTGAACGCGGCCAAGTATTGGGCCTCGCGCACCGTGGGCCACGAGAAGACCTACCGCCAGTCTCTGGTGGCGTTCAACTTTCTGCTCGACTATGTGCCCCATTGGGAACGGGCTTATGGGCCGGGCGGGTTGATTCAGTATCAAATTTTCGTGCCCGCCGAGGCCGCGGAGCGGGTGTTCGACGAAGTGCTGCGGCGCACCCAAAGCCGCGGCGTGCCGTCGTACCTGGCCGTCATCAAACGGCATCGGCCCGACCGCTTTTGGCTGTCCCACGCGGTGGACGGCTTCTCGCTGGCCCTGGACTTTCCGGTGCGGCCCAGGCGGACGGCCGCGCTGCTGGAAGTGCTGGCCGAGTTGGACCGCCTGGTGCTGGACGCGGGCGGGCGCTTCTACTTCGCCAAGGACGCCACGCTGGACGCCGCCACCGCGCGCGCCTTCCTGGGCGCGGACACGGTGCAGCGCTTCTTGGATCTCAAAGCCGCGTGGGACCCCGACGACCTGCTGCAATCGGACCTGTACCGACGCGTGTTCCGCCCGCGGCGGCCGGCCTGAGGCCACGGAGGGGACATGAGCGAAAAGCCCAATTCGGAAGCCACGCCCCAACCCGAATCGCTGCGCGCCCGCGTGCGGGCCTGGCTGCGTCAACGCTGGACGCGCATGCGCCTGGCCCTGCGCCTGAGCCAAGAGGACCGGGCGCGGGTGCAGATGTATTTGCGCGAGAACGCCCGGCCCAAGTTCAGTTACTATGTCCTGGTGGTGCTCTCCGCGGTCATCGCGTCCTTAGGGCTGTTGCAAGACAGCGTGCCCACCATCATCGGCGCGATGCTGGTCGCGCCCTTGATGTCCTCGGTGCTGGGGGTGGGCTTTGCCGCGCTGGTGGACGACCGGCGTCTGCTGCGCAACTCCGCGGTGACCCTGGGCCAGGGCGCGTTGATGGCCCTGGGCGTGGCCGCGCTGGTGGGGCTGGTGTATGTGGCCGTGCCCTTCGCGCTGCAAGACGGCCAACTGCCGCGCGAGATTCTGCTGCGCGGGCGTCCCAACCCGCTGGACCTGGCCGTGGCCCTGGCCGGAGGCATGGCGGCCGCGTTCGCGCTGGCCGCGCCCGACCTGTCGCCCATCCTGCCCGGTGTGGCCATCGCCACCGCGCTCATGCCGCCCCTGTGCGCGTCGGGCCTGGCCGGGGTGCTGGGCCGCTGGGATGTGGCCCTGGGCGCGCTGGGACTCTTCGTCACCAATGTCATCGCCATCAGTTTCGCGTCCATGGCCGTGTTCTTGTTCCTGGGCTTCGGCGCGCCCTGGCCCGCGTATGTGCCCCATTGGGGCGACGCGCCGCGGGCCTTGCGCATCGGCGGCATCCTGACCCTGGCCCTGGGCGTCATCCTGGTTTACACCAGCACCCAGTACGCCCGCGCGGTGGCCGAGGAGAATCGCATCCACCGGGTGGTGCAGGAGGAGGTCGAGCGCCTGGGCATGGACCTGGAGAGCCTGCGATATTACGAGGACCCTGAAACCGGCGTGCTGGATCTGGAAATCACGGTGCGCACTTCGGAGCCCCTGCGTCACGAACAGGGCAAGGCCCTGCAAGAGCGCATCGCGGCCCGACTGCAACGCCCCGTGGCCTCGGAGTTCATCCAAATCAAGGTGGTGACTCTGGATCCGCACATCCCGCCCACGCCCACGCCCACGCCCACGCCGGGCCCCTCGCCCACGCCCACACCCACGCCGTCGCCCACCGCCACGGCCACCGCCACGCCCACGCCCACCTTGACGCCGACCCACACGCCCACGCCCACGGCCACGCCGTCGCCCACACCCACGCCCGCGCCGGCGCGGGTCATCGAAGCCGTGCGGCTGCACCAGCATTCGCCCACCGGCCCCTCCATCGGTTGGCTGTGGCCGGGCACGCGCGTGAACCTGCTGTATCCCACCCAGGTCGTGGGGCCTTATGTCTGGGGTCTGGCCCAGGACGAGCAGGGCCGCCTGGGCTGGATCCGTCTGGCCGCGGTGGTCACCCTGACGCCCACGGCCACGCCGTCGCCCACGCCCACGCCGCGGCCGAGCGCGACCCCCACGCCCTGAGGAGTTGGCCGTGCGCGAAGCCACGAGCGCCTGGTCGGACCGGGTGCGCGCCGCGGCCCGGCTGCTCATCTCCGCGGGTTTGCTCTACCTGCTGTTGCGGCAGGTGGACTGGCGGGCCTTTGCGGCCCTGTGGCCGCGGCTCCAATGGCGCTGGCTGCTCCTCGCGCTGGCGCTGCAAGCCCTGGGCTTCTGGCTCTCGGCCCGACGCTGGCAGGTCGTGCTGCAAGACCTCGGCCTCCACGAACCCCTATCCCGGCTGCTGTACTGGAACCTGCTGAGTTTCTTCTGGAAGCACTTTTTGCCCACCACCGTAGGCGGTGACGGCTACCGCTTCTGGCGGGCCCAGGCCCGTCATCCCGAGCGTCGCGCCGCGGTGTTCACCAGCATCTTCCTGGACCGGCTGTACGGCTACCTGGCCCTGCTGGGGGTTCACTTCGTCTTGCTCGGGGGCGTGGGGAAAACCATCCTGGCGCGGCAGCGCGGCCTGGCCCTGCTGGAAGGCCTCATCGGGGCCGGCGCGGCGGTGTTGGGCGTCCTGGTCGCGCTCTGGCGCGGCCGCAGGCTCGTACAAAACCCGCGCGTGCCGCCCTGGCTGCGGCCCTGGTTGGCCCGCGGGCAAGGGGTGGTGGACTTGATCTGGGGCCGCAGCCGCAGCGCGTGGACGCGCGCGCTGGCGTACTCCGCGCTGTTCGTGCTGACCAACGGCACCATGCTGTGGGCGTACCTGCGGGTCGCGGGCGCGCGCCCGCCCTGGCTGCCCGTGGCCTATGCCTCGACCCTGGCCGCGGTGCTGGGCGCGCTGCCGGTGACCATCAACGGCCTGGGGCTCACCGAGGGCGCCCTGGTTGTGGCCCTGACGCCCATCGGTCTGACGCGCGAGCAGGTGTTGCTGGCCGCGTTCTTGCTGCGCGGGGTCAACCTGCTCATCGGCCTGGCGGGCGGGCTGCTGTACGGCCTCGAGGGCCTGCTGCCCCGCGAGCAGCGCCCATAACCCGCCCGGCCGCAGGCCCCCGGTCTCATTCCACGAAGATCTCCACCCGGTCGCCGTCTTCCTCGTCCACCACCTCGACGATGCGGCCCACCTCGCCGGTAGCGATGGCCTCTTGCAGGGCCTGCAAGACTTGCTGGCCCTCGTCGTCGTCCAGCGCGCCCGTGCGGGCCGCGATGCGCAAGGCCACATCCAGCAGGCGCACGGGCACATTGACCTGCACCCGGCTGCCGTTGGCCTCGGTGACCCGAATGCGCAGCCAGCGGGGCCTGTGCTCCCCCGCGGGCGAGGCCGGAGGCGCGGGGCTTTCCTCGCGCAGGGCCTCCAAAAGCCGGGACGCATCCTCGGCCGAAATCTTGCCCTCTTCCACCATCTTCAAGATGCGTAAGCGTTCGTCGGACATGAGAACCTCCTTGAGGGTCGGGAGTCGTGCGTCCGCGGTCGGCGGGTTTCCCCGACCGCGCTAAATCACCCCGAGCGCGTGCCGGGGGCCGATGACCACATGGATGTGGGTGCCGTCCTCGGGGTCGTCCACTTCGATGACGATGGGCTCCTCCCGCAGCGCGTCCCGCAGTTCGCGCCAGGGGATGTCGCGCAGGGTCCAGGACTGGTCGCCCACTGCGACTTGCAGCCCGCCGAAGCGCAGCAGGCTCACCGGCACGGGGAAGCGCAGCCCAAAGGTCCGTTCCGCGGACCGAATGCGCAGGCCCAACCAAACCCGGTCCCACAGGCCCCACAGCATCAGCCCCAGCAGGGGCAAGGCCACGGCCAGGCACCCCACGCCCAGGCCGACGGCCGCGCCGACCAGGCCCACGACGGTGCCGATCAGGGCCACGCCCAGGGCCAGCAACATCAGAGGGAAGAGCGCCAGGGTGAGCAGCCCGGCCAGCAGGCCGCGGGCCGTGGCGCGGCGGACGGTGATGCGTTTGCGAAGATGAACTTCAGGCATGGGAACCTCCTACAAGGGATGCTGAGGCCGGCGTCGGGGCCGGGGCGGACTGCCGAATCAGGCGCAGGTACGCTTCCTCCAGGTCGGGCAAGTCGGGTTCGACCGCGCGCAGCACCGCGCCCAGGGCCTCCAAATCGTCCAACAGGCGATAGAGCGCCTGGGCCTGGGGCAGGGTGACCCGCAGCGTCACCTCGCCGTTGCCGCGCGGCTCGACCTGCGCGTGCCAGCGGGCCAGGAACGCGGGCGGCAGGGCGTGGTCGGGCACCTGCACGGTGATGCGATAGGCTTGCGCGTCGAACAAACGGCGCAGGCCCTCGGGCGAGTCCTCCACGATGACCCGCCCGTCTTGGATGACGATGACCCGGTCGGCCAGGGCCTCGACCACATCCATTTGGTGCGAAGTGAGCAGGATGGTCTTGCCCTCTTCCCGGGCCAGGCGGCGGATCAAGGGCACCAATTCCCGCTTGGCCTCCACATCCAGGCCCAGGGTGGGCTCGTCCAGGGCCAGCAGGGGCGTGCTCTTGACCAGCGCGGCGGCCAGGGCCACCTTTTGCTGCTGGCCGCGCGAGAGGTTGCGGGTCTCGCGGTCCAGGTCCTCCAGGCCGAAGAAGGCCAGCCAGCGGGCGATGGCATCCCGGGCCGCCCGCGGGGGCACGCCCGCGTACGCGGCGAAGACCTCCAGGTTCTGCCGCGGGGTCAGACGCCAGAAGATGTTGCGGTTGCCTTCCAGCACCGCGGCCGCGTGGCGGTAGAGATGGCGCAGGTCGTTGTGGTCCCGGCCATAGACCCGCACCGCCCCCGCGGTGGGACGCACCAGGTTCAGGATGCACTTGAGGGTCGTGGTCTTGCCCGCGCCGTTGGGGCCGAGCAGGGCCACGATCTGCCCCTCGGGCACCATGAACGAGACCCCTTGGACCGCGTCCACGGGCGGCTTGGCGGGATAAGTCTTGCGCAGGTCGTGTACTTCGAGGGCGAACATGGTGCCTCCAGTAGGCGGTAGTCGTCAGTCGTTAGTCGGCAGTCGTCAGGGGTCAGTGGTCAGCGGTGAGCGGTCAGCGGTCAGCCGTTGGCCGGTCGTGTTCGCCAACCTCCAACCTTTCTTTGCTCCTTGCTCCCCGCTTCCCGCTCCCTGCTCAGTAGTGCGCCAGCAAGCCCCGGTCGCGGGCCGCGCGCTCCAGGCGGTCGTAGAGGAACAGGCCCACGGCCAGGTAAGCCGCGGCCTGGCCCAGCACGATGGCCCAGGTCTGCCACGGGAATTGCCACCACAGGGTGCCGGCGCGCACATGCTGGATGAGCATCCGGGTGGCCTGGCCGAAGGGCAGCAGGTTCAGCCAGGGATACTGATCCACGGGCATGGCCTGCAAGCCGATGACGAAGAACTGGATGATGTTGAACAGGCTCTGGATGTTCTTGAAGCGCATGGCCAGCCCGGCCAGCGCGTAGCCGATGCCGTAGCCCGGCAGCAGGGTGACGATGTAGAGCAGCAGCGTGGTGCCGGGGTCCAGGTGCAGCCAACGGCCGGAGATGAGCATGAAGACGCTCAAGAGCACCAGGTTGATGAGCAGGTCGATCACGAACTCGGCCGCGGCCTCGACGGCCAGGATGCCCCGCAGGCCCCAGGGCGTCATGAACATCTGCTCCAACAGGCCCTGCTGCGCGTATTGGATGACGGACCACGAGAACACGCTCCAACTCATGATGATGCCGATCCACAGCCAGTAGCCCATCAACAGCCCTTCGATGGTGCGCCCAAAGCGCTCGCCCGGACCCATGAGCGTGCGCGCGCCGAAGTAGATGATGCCGAAGAACAGCACCAGCGTGACCAGTTGCAGCACGAAGTTGAAGCCGTAACTGCGCATGATGCGCCATTGCCGCTTGAGCGCGTTCCAGAA
>JAADEN010000165.1 GCA_013153375.1 Chloroflexota bacterium
ATCTCATAAGATTTTATGGAAATGGCTCATATAAAGTGTATATAGTTCATAATAGCTACGAAAAGGGGTGGGCTGTGTTACAGAACATTACTTTTCATAACGCTTTCCACAAGGGCGAAAATGTTATCAACAATTACCGCGTATGTGCAAAGGGGGCTTATACATGGGTATATGTGAATAATATTGAAATCGCACGTATTGAGGATGGAACTATTATTAAACCGGGCTTCTTGGGTTTTGGCTTACGAACTTTTAGTAGTGGGGACCGCACAATTGCAGAATTTGATAATTTGCTTGTTACTGAATTCACCGAATGAGATGTTAGCCTGATGTAAGTGCTGCTGTTTTCGTATTTCACCTCGCGGGCGATGAGGTAGCGCGGAATTTCGCTGGTGCCCTCGTAGATCTGGAACAACTTGACGTCGCACATCAGTCTCTTGACGCTGTAGCCGTAACCGCCGAAGACCTGCACCGCCTCGGTCGCCACCCACATGGCCATGTCCGCGGCAAAGATCTTGGCGTGCGCGGCTTGCAGGGAGTTGCGCTTGCCCTTCTCCCGCAGCCAGACGGCCTTCCGCACCAGCAGCCGGGCCGCGTCGATGTTCATGGACATGTCGGCCAACTTGAAGCCGTTGAGGATGGTGGTGCAGGATGGGCTTGCCGAAGGTCACCCGCTCTTTGACGTAGGTCAGGACTTCTTCGAAATCTTGCGGTACTTTCCCCCTCCCCTCACATCGCCTTGGTATAATCCCTGCGCCGTATCCGAGCCTCCCCCTTTCGAGAGGACGCGTACATGGATGCTCATGCGACTTTGGCCTTTGCGCTGGCTTTGGGGCTGATCATCGCGGCCGCCAAGTTGGGCGGCTACCTGAGTTCCCGCCTCGGCCAGCCCGCGGTTTTGGGTGAAATCTTGAGCGGTTTGTTGCTGGGGCCTTCGCTGCTCAACATGCTGCACTGGCCCGTGTTCGAGCACGGTTTGCATCTGGATGTGGTGCTGGAGCATTTGGCCTTTCTGGGCGTGGTCTTCCTCATGTTCTTGGCGGGGCTGGAAGTCGAGTTGGAGGCCCTGGCCCGGGCCGGGCGGCCCGCGGTGTGGACCGGCCTGCTGGGCGTGGCCACGCCCGTGGTGCTGGCGTGGTTCGTCATGGACGGCCTGGGCTATTCGGGCGAGGCGGGTCTGTTCATCGGCCTGGTCATGGCCGCCACCAGCGTGAGCATCTCCGCCCAGACCCTGATGGAGTTGGGCGTGCTGCGTTCCCCCGTGGGCCTGGCCTTGCTGGGCGCCGCGGTGGTGGACGATGTGCTGGTCATCCTGCTGCTGTCCGTGTTCCAGGCCTTCACCCTGGGCGAGGGCGGCGGCGTGCTCATGGTGTTGGGCATGTTGGCCCGCATGGCCCTTTTCCTGGCCGCGGCCTGGATGCTGGGCGTGCGCTTGGTGCCCCGTTTGGGGCGCGTGGTGGACCGGCTGCCCATCAGCGAGGGCCTGCTGACCTTCGCGGTGGTGCTCACCTTGCTCTACGCCTGGGCGGCCGAGGCCCTGGGCGGCATCGCGTCCATCACCGGCGCGTTCATGGCCGGGCTGGCCTTTGGCCGCAGCCCCTGGCGGCGGCTCATCATGCAGGGGATGCACAAACTGGCCTATGCCCTGCTGGTGCCCATCTTCTTCGTGAATATCGGCTTGCAAACCGATGTGCGGCTGGCGTTGCGCCCCGAGGGCCTGCCCATCGCGCTCACCCTGGTCTTTCTGGCCGTGATCTCCAAAGTTTTGGGCTGCACCCTGGGCGGACGCCTGGGCGGCCTGTCGTGGAAGGACGCCCTCCGCCTGGGCACGGGCATGACCAGCCGGGGCGAAGTGGGCCTCATCGTCGCCTCGGTGGGCATGCAGTTCGGTTGGGTGGACGACACCGTATTCGCGGGCGTCGTGCTCATGGTGTTGGTCACGACCTTGATTACCCCTGTGGCGCTGCGGGCGCTGTACCCCCGGGCTTCGTCCGAGGCCGCGCCCGCGGACTGAAGGGCCTTCCCCAAGGAGCGACTTATGGCCTATCTCGTAGTCTTGGTTCTCGACGACATCCAGCAATGCCCGGCCGTCATGGAGGCCTGGCAGCAGGCCGGCGCCAGCGGCGTGACCATCCTCGAGAGTTCGGGGCTCCAGCGGCAGCGGGGGATGCGGGACGACCTGGGCCCCTTGCCCTCCCTGGAGACGCTGCTGTCCCGGCAGGAGTATCATCATCGCACCCTGTTCACCGTCGTGAGCGACGAAGACACGGTGGAGCGGGTCATCCGCGCCACCGAGGACATCGTGGGCGACCTGAGCCAGCCCTACACGGGCATCCTCTTCGTCGTGCCCGTGGTGCGGGTGGTCGGCTTGCCCAAGAAGCGCAAGCGCGAGGCGTAGATGGGCTTGGATTGGATTCGGCGCATCCAGCAGGCGGGGGGATTGGGGGAGGAAGGCTCCGAGACCGGGCCCGCGAACGGGGCCGAGGCCGACCGGGCCGCGGTCCAGCGCTATCTGGTGGTGGGCTTGGGCAACCCCGGCCGGGCGTATGCGGCCACCCGCCACAACGCGGGCTTCATGGTCGTGGACGCGTTGGCCCGCCGCCTGGGCGCGTCCTTTGGACGCAGCCGGCATCAGGCCCTGCTGGCCGAAGCCCGTTACGGCCCTCGGCGGGTGCTGTTGGCCAAACCCCAGACCTACATGAACCTCTCGGGCCGCGCCGTGGGCCCTTTGGTGCGCTATTATCGCCTGCCGTTGGACCACCTCTTGGTGGTGTACGACGACCTGGATCTGCCCTTCGGCACCGTGCGCCTGCGCCCCGGCGGTGGGCACGGCGGCCACAAGGGGATGAAGTCCGTCATCGAGGCCCTGGGCGGGCGGCGCGACTTCCCCCGCCTGCGTATAGGCATTGGCCGCCCGCCCGGGCGGCTGGATGCGGCCGAATATGTGCTGCGGCCCTTCACGGCAGAAGAGCGGGAGCAATGGCCCTGGGTGCTGGACAGGGCCGTGGAGGGCATCCTCGTGTGGCTCGACCAGGGCCTGGACGCGGCCATGAACCAGGTCAACGCGGCGCGTTCCCT
>JAADEN010000029.1 GCA_013153375.1 Chloroflexota bacterium
CGGGTCTGGTGGGCTACCTGCCCCGCGGGGCGGACGCGCTGGCCCACGGCCGGCCCTGGGCCGGGGTGCCCGTCTTCCTGGCCCACGGACGCCGCGACCCCCTGATACCCCCCGCACGGGCCGAGCACATGGCCCGCGTGTTGCAGCAGGCCGGCGCGCGGATCACCCGCTGCTGGGCCGACGCGGGCCACAAGATGACCCGCCCGTGCCTGGAGCGCCTGCGCGCCTGGGCCGCGGGCCTGGCGAACGACGATGCGGCCCACGCGGCGGAAGCGTGAACCACGGAGGAGAAACCACCGAGGCGCACGGAACAACTCGGCTTTGAAATTCGATTTTCATCCGACCGTGTGCCTCGCTGCCTGTGTCCGTATCGAGTCACTTTTTCTTTCGAGGAGACACCTATGGACGCCCTGCCCTTCTATGTGCTGGATCTGCACTTCCTGGGAACCCCGCGCGCCATCGCGGTGTACCTCGTCCCCCACCGGGAGGGCGCGCTGCTCATCGAAAGCGGGCCCGGCAGCACCGTGGCCGCGCTGGAGCGGGGCCTGGCCGCGCACGGCTACACTCTGGATCAAATCACCGATGTGCTGCTGACCCACATCCATTTGGACCACGCGGGCGCGGCCGGGCATCTGGCCCGCCGCGGCGCGCGCGTGCATGTGCATCCCATCGGCGCGCCGCACATGATCGCGCCCGAGCGGCTGCTGACCTCGGCCCGCCGCATCTACGGCGACCAGATGGACGCGCTCTGGGGCGAGTTCCTCCCCGTGCCCGAAGCCCAGGTGAACATCCCCCAGGACGGCCAGCCCCTGCGCATCGGCGAGCACACCTTCGTGCCCCTGGACACGCCCGGCCACGCGCGGCACCACTTCGCGTACTGGTGGCCCGAGCAGGGCGTGCTGTTCACCGGCGATGTGGGCGGCGTGCGCCTGCCCGGCGTGCGCCACATGCGCCTGCCCATGCCGCCGCCCGAGTTCCACCTGGAGCAATGGCGAACCAGCCTGCAGCGCCTGCGGGAAGTGGACGCCCGCACCATCGTGCCCACCCACTTCGGCCCCTTCGACGATGTGGCCTGGCATCTGGACCGCCTGGAGGCTCTGCTGGACGACATCGAAGCCCTGCTGACGCGCGTCATGCCCACCCAGCCCGACGAGCCCACCATGCGCGACATCCTCGCCCAGTGGGTGGCCGAGTGGAACCGCCGCGACGGCGTGGACGAGGCCCTGCACCGGGCCTACGAGGCCGCCAACCCCACCTGGATGTCGGCCGCGGGGGTCTTGCGCTACTGGCGCAAGTTCCGGGCCGCGGACTGATACGCCTGCCCGAGGAGGACGCTCCATGGCCGCGCCGCTCTTTTATCCCCCCTCGTATGCCGCCGCGCGCGAGCACTTTCGCGAGCAGGTGGCCGCGCTGCGACGCCGCTGGCCCCAGGCCGCCTGGCAGCAACGGCCTCTGGATCCGCCAGCCCAGGAGGCCCTGGAGTGGATCGCCGCGCCGGCCACCCACGAGGCCCGCCAGGCCGTGGTGCTCACCGCGGGGCTGCACGGCATCGAAGGTTATGTGGGCAGCCTGATGCTCGATCTTTTCCTGCAGGAATTCGCGGACCGGCTGGACCCCGCGACCACCAGCCTGTACCTGGCCCCCGCGCTCAACCCCTGGGGCATGGCCCACGGCCGACGGGTCAACGCGGCCAATGTGGACCTGAACCGCAACTTCGTGGACCTGGCCCCGGGCCAGCCCTTCCCGCGGGTGGACAACCCGGCCTACGACGCTCTGCACGCCTTCCTCAACCCCGCCGGGCCGGTGCGCGGCCGTGACCGCTGGCTCTTCTGGCCGCGCGCCCTGCTGGCCCTGCGGCGGGCGGGCGGCGCGGCCGCGTTGCGCTCCGCGTCGTTGCAGGGCCAATCGGCCTATCCCCAGGGCATCTTCTACGCGGGGCAAGCCCTGCAACCCGAAACGCGCGCGGTGCAAGCCTGGTGGGACACCCTCTTGCGGCAGTACCCGCGCATTTTGCACCTCGAGATGCACACGGGCTACGGCCCCGCGGGCGTGCTCAGCCTCTTCTTCCCCGAGGCCGAGCCGCGCCGCGACGCGGAATGGGAGTCCTTGCTGGACTATCGCCCCGTCATCCGGGTGGCGTCCGCGGCCGCGTATCGCATCCAGGGCGACCTGGGGGGCTACCTGCTGCGCCGCGCGGCCTGGCACGGCCGTGAGGTGGTCACCACCGGGCTGGAGTTCGGCACCCTGGGCCACAGCACCGCGGCGCAACTGCGCAGTCTGCGGGCCCTGGTGCTCGAAAACCAGATGTTTCACCACGGCGCGGCCTCGGACGCGGTCGCGGCCTGGGTGCGGCGGGAATTCCGGGCCCTGTTCGCGCCCGCCGACCCTGCCTGGCGCGCCCGCGCGCTGGCGCAGGCCCGCCGAGCCATCCAGGGCCTGCTCACCTGGTTCCTGGCGGGGGCGTAGGGCGCGACCGTCGCCTGCTATCGGCATGTGCTATACTTGCGGGTGGCGGAGGACGGCTCCACGGCTCGGGCGGAGCCCCGTCTCGGTCGGCCCCGCAGGGGTCCCGGCCGAGCCCGCGTTTCGCCTCGGGCCGCGCGGCATCGCACATACGCCGGGGAGTATGCATTGGCGGAGGGAGATTATGACCGCGGCCCAACCCTTTCAAATCCGCACCCATCCCGAGTTCCACGACGGACGCCTGGGAGCCGCGTTGCTGGTTTACCTCACGGCCCAGGCGGAATACCCCACCCGGGCAGCCTTGACCGCCAACGGCGTCTTGCATGTCCACCTGCAAACCCTGCGGCGCGGGCAGCGGCTCAACGACATGCTGCTGGGATACCTGGCCCGCCACCTGGAAATCCCCCAGGATGACCTGGAAATCGTGGCCGGCGACGAGAGCGCGGGCAAAGTGGTGTGCGTCTATGGCCTCTCGCCCGCGGAATTGGAAGCGCGTCTGCACCGCTGGCTGCATCCCGAGGACGCGGCGGCCTGGTGAGGCCGCCAGG
>JAADEN010000160.1 GCA_013153375.1 Chloroflexota bacterium
TGGGGCCGCGCGACCCGCGCGGCCGCCAAGCGTACTATCCTATGGATGGACGAAGCGTGGGCTGCCGCGCCTCGGCGCGTCCAATTCCAAAGCCTGAACCCGTGCACGCCAAAGGAGGTCGCACCATGAAACCGCGTTCTCTGCCCTTCACCGCCCGTTGGGGATGGGTCGTTTTGTTGGCCTTTCTGGGCCTGGGCTGCGGCAACCTGTTCGGGATGGTCCGCTCGGTTCAAGAGGCCAAGGCCACGGTCGAGGCGCTGGTGACCGAAGCCCCGGCCACCGTGGAGGCCATGACCACGCAAATCGCGCCGACCCTGCAGGCTTTCAGCACCCCGCAGGACCAGGACGCCGCGGCCACGCCGGAAGCCGAGCCCGAAATGCCCGCCGAGGTCCGCAAACCCCAAGATGTGGACGCCCTCCGCACTTATCGCCTGCGCTACGAATATCTCTTCGTGCTCAAAGACCGCCAAGAGACCATACCCTTGATCACGGTGGAAATGAGCGTGAACAAGGACCAGCAGGCCCGGCAGGTCAAGGTTTTGGAGCACGACTCACAGCCCTGGGAGTGGATTCAAATCGGCAACCAGGCCTGGATCCATTCGCCCGACGCGGGCTGGGTCATCCTCTCGGGCGACAGCCCCGCAGAGATGACCTGGCTGGACGAAGAGAGTTTTTGGGTGCCGCTGGAGGAGGCCGAAGGCTGGGAACTGGTCGGCCGGGAGTCCCTCAACGGCCAGACCGTCCGGCACTATCGGATGTACATTCCGCAAACCTATTGGGCGCCCGCGACCCAAGAGACCTTGACGGCCGGGGGCGTGGATGCGGAGTACACGCTCACACCCGCGGGGCCCGCGGAAGGGGATGCCTGGGTGACCGACGAAGGTTGGGCGCTCAAGTATGAGTTTCACTTGCCCTTCACCGCAGTGGACAACAACGGAACCACGCATCCGGCCGAGGTGGTGTGGCGTCAGGAGGTGTACGACCTCAACGCCGCGATCGACATCCAGCCGCCCGCGGAGGCCGGAAGTGGAACCGCGCCCATCCCCGTGCCGGCTCAGGCCAGCCTCACGGCCGCGCAGCCCAATCAGGGCATGTGGATGTACACCATCCAGGGCATGGACCTGGCCGCGGTGATGGACTTCTATCATCAGCAAGCCGCGGCCGGCGCCCTGACGCTGGAAGGTGAATTGGGCGGCAGCGGTGAGCACTTCTGGCAGGCCACCGTGGTCTTGCCCGACGGCCAGCGTTACAACATCATCGCCGGACCTCAAGGCAACGAGGTCATGTTGAGCATCCAGAAGCCGTAATTGACCGCAAAGCACCTGCGCCGGGCCAAAACCCGGCGCAGGTCGTATTTTCTCAACCCGTCTCGGATGGGGCCGCAGGCGGCGCCTGGCTCACCTCGGCCCAGGCCTCCAGGATGCGGTCGGCTTCGGCCCGGGTCAGGGTGAGGGGCGGCAGGAAGCGCACCACATTCATGCCTGCGGGCAGGGCCAGAATACCCCGTTCGGCCAGGGCCCGCAGGTAGGGCGCGGCTTTCTGGCGCACTTCGACCCCGATCATCAACCCCAGGCCGCGCACCGCGCGCACCACCGGGCCGGAGACGCGCGCCAGCCCTTGCCGCAGGTAAGCGCCCACCTCCGCGGCCCGGGCCGGCAGGTCCTCGCGCTCCAAGATGTCCAACACGGCCAGGGCCGCGGCCGCGGCCAGCGGATTACCGCCGAAAGTCGAGCCGTGCAAGCCGGGTTTGAGCGCCCGCACGCGGGGACCGATGAGCACCGCGCCGATGGGCACCCCGCCGCCCAACCCCTTGGCCAGGGTCACCAGGTCGGGCTCCAAGCCGTAATGCTGAAACGCGAACATCTTGCCCGTGCGGCCCATGCCCGTCTGGATCTCGTCCACGATGAGCAACGCGCCCCGTTCCCGGGCCAGGCGCTGGAGGCCGGTCAGGAATTCTGCGCTCGCGGGGTGCACCCCGCCTTCGCCCTGCACCACTTCCACCAGCAACGCGGCGGTGCGGTCGTCCACGGCCTGCTCCCAGGCGTCCAGTTTGTTGAAAGTCGCGTGCTCGAATTCGGGCACCAGGGGCTCGAAGGGCTGGCGATAGGCCCTCTTCCAGGTGGCCGACAGCGCGCCCAGGGTGCGGCCGTGGAAGCCGCGCTTGGCGGCCACGATTTTGGGCCGTCCGGTGCTGTAGCGCGCGAACTTGAGGGCCGCTTCCACGGCCTCGGTGCCCGAATTGGCCAGGAAGACCCGCTCGAGGCCGGGCACCAGGGTGCCCAGGCGCTGGAGCAGGCGCGCCCGGGTGTCGTTGTAAAAGGAGCCGGGGCAGATCATCAGCCGCCGCGCCTGCGCTTCCAGCGCGGCCACCACCGCGGGGTGGCTGTGGCCCACCACCGCGACCCCGTGCCCGCCCACGCAGTCCAGATATTCCCGGCCTTGCGCGTCCCACACCCGGGTGCCCTGGCCGCGCACCAACATGAGGTCGCGTTTGGCATAGACGCCCGAATCGTGGCGGGCTTCGGCTTGCATCCATTCACGCAGGGTTTCGGGGGGCCAAGGGAGTTGCATCGGTGCACCTCGTCGCAAAGATGCGGGCCATTATACCCCAGGGCCGCGTTGACGCAAGCGCGCTTTTCCGGTATAGTTATAAGCGCCCCGAGTGGGTCCGACGCGGCGGAGCCCACCGAACCGGGTCAGGTCCGAGAGGAAGCAGCCCTAAGGTGGTGTCTCCGGGTGCCGTCGGGGCGCCTGCTCGGGGCGTTCTTGCTTTCGGCCCGGCCTTTTTCGAGGAGGGAACCATGTCTGCGACGCCCTCCCAACGAGGGGACGCGCGTTGGCCCTGGGGCTGGCTGCTGGTCGGCGCCGCGCTGTTGCTGCTCGCGGCCTGCGCGCTGGGAAGTTGCGGCCTCGTGGCCGCGCTCGGTTGGGCGCGGGCCGTGGCCCGCGAAGCGCCCGCGACGGCCCGGCCACTCCCCAGGACAGCCACCTGGGCGGGACGCGTC
>JAADEN010000069.1 GCA_013153375.1 Chloroflexota bacterium
CCGCCGGAGGCCATGGGGGCGGCCCGGCTGGGTCGGCTCGTTCGGATGCTTTGGCGCATCGAGAATAGCCTCCATTACCGCCGAGATGTCACCTTTCAGGAGGACCGCTTACAAACCAAGTGGGCCCAGGTGGGGCAAGCCATGGCGGTGCTCCATCATGCGGTCATAGCGGTGTTGCAGGTGCTGGGATGCCGCAACCATGCCCGCGCCCGACGCTGGCTGGGGGGTCATGTGGCCCTCATGGCGCAAGCCTTGGGCCGTGGGTTGGGTTTGGCCATCCCGCCTCTACCTCCCTGACTTTGCAATGACCCTGCGCAACTTGGCCGTCGCTCTGGACAAAGGCCCGCTTTTGCGGTACAATGCGCTGCGCTTCGGGACAACCGAAGATTCGCCGTAGACCGCAGGGGCCGACAGAGGCTTAAATCACCTGCCGAGGCGAGGAACCGAAGAACGACCCTGGTGTGCAGGGCGTTCGCGCGTGCCTTCCCCTCGGCGGTGAAGGCGCTTTTGTTTTTCGGCCCCCACACTCAGGAGGTGGACGCCTTGGCTATCACCAAAGCCCGCAAACGAGAGTTGGTCGCGCTGTACCGGGAACTGCTGGGAGACAGCCAGGCCCTGGTCATCGCGTCCTTTCGGGGCTTGAGCGTCGCGGAGACGGAAAAACTCCGCCATGCAGTGCGGGAATCGGGTGGCCGCTTGATGGTGGTGAAAAACACCCTGGTCAAGATCGCGCTCGACGAGAGCGGCTATCCCTTGCCCGAGGATGCGTCCGTCTTTGAAGGCACCACCATGGTCGCCTTCGCGCTGCAAGATCCGGCTGCGACGGCCAAAGCCGTGGCCGACTTCGCCAAGGAGCACGAACGCGCGCTGCGCATCAAGGCCGGTTATCTGGGCATGCAGCCCGTGACGGCCGAGCAGGTCAAGCAACTGGCCAGTCTGCCGCCGTTGCCGGTGCTGCGGGCTCAGTTGCTGGGCACCATCATGGCGCCCGCGTCGCAGTTGGTGCGTTTGCTGGCCGAACCGGCCCGCCAGTTGGCGGCCGTGGTTCGGGCCTACAGCGAGAAAGACGGCGCTCAAGCCGAAGCGACCGCGGCGTAGCCCGGTCGTGGTGTGTCGTGTACGCGTGAAATCATCCCGTGAATCATCCCTGCAGGAGGATTTGTCATGGCCGATCTGGAAAAACTGGTTGAAGAACTCAGCCAACTCACCGTGATGGAAGCCGCGGAACTGGTCAAGATGCTGGAAGAGAAGTGGGGCGTGTCCGCGGCCGCGCCGGTGGCCGTGGCTGCGGTGGCCGGGGCTCCGGGCGCGGCGGCCGAAGAGGCCAAGGAAGAAAAGACCGAGTTCGATGTGGTGCTCAAGGACACCGGCCCCAAGAAGATTCAGGTCATCAAGGCCATCCGCCAGTTGACCAGCCTGGGTCTGAAAGAGGCCAAGCAGGTGGCCGAGACGCCGGGCTCCAAGATTCTGGAAGGCGTGAGCAAGGAAGAAGCCGAAGCGGCCAAGGCCAAGTTGGAAGAGGCCGGCGCGACGGTGGAGATCGTCTAAGCGGTTCTACGGCAGCGAAGCGGGCCCGCCATGCGCGGGCCCGTTGCTTTTCGCGCTCAGGAGGGCCGGCATGCCTCCGGGTTTGATCATGCTCATTGGCGGCGCGCGCAGCGGCAAAAGCGCGCTGGCCGTGCGCTGGGCCGCGGCCCTGGGCCGCGAGCAGGTGACTTTTCTGGCCACCGCGCGCGCCGAGGACGACGAGATGCGGCAGCGCATCGCGGCCCATCGGGCCCAGCGTCCGGCGGAATGGCTCACCCTGGAAACCCCGCGCCATGTGGGCCGCGCGCTGGCGCGCGTGCCCCATCGGGTGGCCATCCTGGATTGCTTGACCCTGTTGGTCTCCAACGCCCTGCTGGAAGAGGGGAAGGCCGCGGTCGAAGCCGAAATCCGCGAACTTTTGGACGCGTGGCGCGCCTGGCGTGGCACGCTGTTGGTCGTCACCAACGAGGTGGGTCAGGGCATCGTGCCCGTCAATCCGCTGGCGCGGCGCTATCAAGACGCCCTGGGATGGGCCAACCAGCAAGTGCGGGCCGCGTCCACGGCCGCGTACTACCTGGTCGCGGGCGGTGTGGTGCCTTTGCAAGCCCCGCCGGCCCAACCGTAGGTTCATCCCCCCGGTTTTGAGGCGGTGCCTCACTCAGGACACGGGTCGCCCCGCTCGGTCGCGATGGCCCGCCGCAGCCGCATGGCCAGATCGCGCAACTGGGTAAAACTGACGGGCTTGAGCAGCACCAGGTCGCTCTCGTTCTGCAACGGATCGGCCATGTGCGGGTTGCCGGTGGCCAGGATGACGCGCGTGGCCGCGAAGCGCGGCTCGCGGCGCAGGTAGGCCAGGATGTCATCGCCCAGCGCGACGGGCAGGTGCAAGTCGAGCACCACCAGCGCGGGCGTGTGACGCTGCAAGTAGGTCAGGGCTTCTCGACCGTCCGCGGCCATGTCCACGGGCGCGAAACCCGCGGCTTCTACGGCTTTGACGAAAATTTCGCGCTGAAACGCGTCGTCTTCCACGATCAGCGCGGGGTATGCGCTCATGGCTCAGGCACCTCCTCGGTTAGCGGCCGGGTCTCTTCCTGCGCGACGGCGGCCGAAGGCGGCGGCGCGGTGTCCGCGTCGGCGAACACCACGGTGAACACCGAGCCCTGCCCTTCCGCGCTCCACACTTCGATCTCGCCGTTTAGGCGCTCCACCAACGAGCGCACAATGTAAAGCCCCAGGCCCAGCCCCGGCGCGCCGGACATCTTGACATGGCTGCGGGTGTAGAAGGGGTCGAAGATGCGCTGCTGCTCCTCCGCGCTCATGCCCACGCCGGTGTCGCTCACCGAGATGGCCCAGTGCTCGTCGTCGCGGCGGTACACGCGCACGGTCACCCCGCCCTCTTTGGTAAATTTGAGCGCGTTGCTCACCAGGTTGGTCAACACGCTGCGCAACAGGCGCGGATCCAGGTACACCGTGAGGGGGGCGTCGGGCTCCAGCGCGACATCCAAGCCCAGGCCGCGCTTCTGCGCCAACACCCACAGGCTGGAGCGCACCGTGGCGAGCAACTTGGGCAGGGACACCACCCGAGGCTTCATTTGCAAGGAATTGGACTCCATCTCCGCGTGCAAGAGGAGCATGGAGATCAATTCGCGCATGTAGTAGGCCGACGAAAGGATGGCCTCCAGGCGCTCTTTTTGTTCCTCGTTGACGGCCCCGAACACGCCCTGCTGCAACATGTCGGCGTAGCCGACGATGGCGCCCAAAGGGGTGCGCAAGTCGTGGCTGATGGTCGCGAGCAGGGCGGATTTGAACGCCAGGGCCTGCTCGGTCTGGGTCTTGGCCTCTTTGAGTTCCCGAATCAGGTGCTTGCGCTGGGTGATGTCCTGCTTGACCGCGATGAAGTGGGTGATGCGGCCCTGCTCGTCGGGCACGGGCGCGATGGTCTGTTCTTCGTAATAGAGACTGCCGTCTTTGCGGCGGTTGACGAACTCGCCGTGCCAGACGCGCCCCGATTTGATGGTCTGCCACAGGTCCGCGTAGAACGCGTCGTCGTGGTAGCCCGAGCGCAGAATGCGCGGCGTGCGCCCGATGGCTTCCTCGGGTGTGTATCCTGTCACGCGGGTGAACGCGGGGTTCACATACTCGATGACGCCCTCCGCGTCGGTGATCACGATGCCGTGCGCGCTGTGCTCGATGGCCCGCCACAGTTTGCGCAGTTCCATCTCCGACTTCTTGCGCTCGGTGATGTCCAGGCTGTACTCGATCATGAAGCGCACATCGCCTTTCTCGTCCAGAATGGGATAGCCATGCACCTCGACGAAGTACGGCTCCCCGTCGGGCGTGTAGTGCACATGCTCCACGGTGAAGGGCTCGCGCTGGGCGATGACATGCTCCAGAGGGCAAGGGTGTTCCAGGCCGTCGCACGGCGTCTCCCGCCGGTGGGTCAGGGCGTAGCAAAGGCGGGCGCTCTCGGGGCCCAGGGCGCGCGTGCGCTGATTGGCCAGCACGATCTCGTAAGTCTGGGCGTCGATCACATAGAAAGGCGCATCGACCGAATCAATGACGGTTTGCAAGAAGTCCCGCTGTTCGGTCAGCGCGTCTTGCAGGTTGAGCAAACGCCGCCAGTGGCGCTTTTGGATCAACGCCATGATCCAGATGGGGCCGCCGATGCCCCACAGCAGGCCGTACAACAGCGCCACTTCGCGCGGCGGCACGCCCAACACGCCCGGAATCCACCACACGCTGTGGATGATGAGCAAAATGCTCACCAACGACATCCAGGGCGACAGCAGCATCGCGGCCAACAGCAAGGGGAACAACAACCAGATCAACTGGGAGAGGATGATGTACCGCGCGGGCGTGACCAGCATGGTGATGGCCGTGTGGGGTTGGGCCCAATTGGCGTAGAACAGCAGATGGGGCAGCACGGTCAGCCCCACCACGCTGCTCAGGGCCGCCCACATGAAGTACCGGGTGCGGCTCAGGATGTACATGCCGACCAGCAGCGGCAGCACATACAGCAGATGCGTCAGGGGGAAGGAACGGCCCGAGGCCAGCCACCACAGGAATTCGGCCCCGAACGCGCCCAGCCAGATCAACAGGCTGGCCGCGGTCAGCCGGGCCTGAAGTTGCTGTTCGTTGCGCGGCACCTGGGGGTCGGGACGGGTGACCGCGTCGGCCCAGGCGACGAAACGCGCGCCCAGCCGCTGAATCCTCTGAGGAACTTTCACCCTCGCCTCCTCAGCCGATGTCGAAGAGCGCGTCGTCCGAGACATCCAACTCCACCATCTCGCCCGTGACGGTGAAGATGGTGCGTTCGCAGATGTTGGTCACCCGGTCCGCAAAGCGTTCGATGTTGTGCGCGGCCCAAATCAAGAAGTTGGCCTGATCGATGGTCTGAGGACGCTGCAACATGATGGCGATGAGTTCGCGGTAAATCTGGTTGTACAACTGATCGACCATATCGTCCTCGCGCGGGATGCGCCGCGCGGTCTCCACATCGCCCTCCAGGAACGCGGTCAAGGCGCGCTGGAGCATGCCCGTGGCCAGTTCGGTCATCCGGGGCAGGTCGATGAGGGGCTTGATGAGGGGCTGGTCGCCCAAGAGCAAAGTGATCTTGGCGATGCCCTTGGCATAATCGCCCATGCGCTCCAACTCGCCCGCGATGTCCAGCACCGAGGCCAGAAAGCGCAGGTCGTGGGCCATGGGCTGCTGGGTGGCGATGGTGATCAGGGCCTGCTGCTCGATGGCGTAACGCTTGGCGTTGATGACCTGATCGTTCTCATAGACCTGCCGTGCGGCGGCCAGGTCACGGCGCTTGAGCGCGTCCATCGCGTCCTGTGCGGCCCGGATGACCAGATCGCCCAGCTCGCGCAGCGCGGCGCGCAACTCTTGCAGATGCATCTCCAAAGTTTTACGCGTCATGGGGATTCACCTCCCGGCGGGCCGGCCTCCGAGCGAACCCCTGCGGCGGCTCGCGCACCCAGAGAGCCGGGCGAGATTTCCCCTTCATTATAACGGCAATGGCCGGGGTTCGCACGCGCAATTTGCAGAGGATTGGCCCCTTGGGCCGTGGTTTGGCGGCTCAAGACGCGCGTCGCCGCGCATCCCGCTGGGCGCGGGCGGCTTCCAGCGCGTCCGCCAGGGCCTGGGCCGAAAGGCGGGCCGAGCCGGGATAGTGCCAATGCAGCAGGAACTCCACATTGCCCTTGGGCCCCAGCACGGGCGAAGGGATGAGCCCGCGCGCCGCGTAACCCTGCGCGTACGCAGCCGCGAGCACGCTCTCCAGGGCCGCGCGCCACAGCGCAGGATCGCGAATCACGCCCTTGCCTCGGGCCGCGGCTTGCCGTCCGACCTCGAATTGGGGCTTGATCAGCGCGATGCCCTGGCCTCCCGCGGGCTTCAGCCAACCTTTGAGCACGGGCCACAGTTTGGTCAACGAGATGAAGGACACATCGGTGGTGATCAGATCCACCGGCTCGGGCAGACGCTCCAGGTAGCGGGCGTTGACGCCTTCCATGACCACGACGCGCGGATCCTGGCGCAGTTTCCAGTGCAGTTGGCCGCGGCCCACATCCACCGCGTACACCCGCCGCGCGCCGTGCTGCAGCAGGCAGTCGGTGAACCCGCCCGTGGACGCGCCCACATCCGCGGCCACCGCGCCCTCCACGGGCACGGGGAAGGCTTCCAGGGCCGCGGCCAACTTCTCGCCCCCGCGGGAGACGAAGCGCGGCCCGGGGACGACCTCCAGCCGCGCGTCGGGGGGCAACGGGGTGCCGGGTTTGACCACGACCTGCCCGTCGGCCCGCACGCGGCCGGCCTGGATCAGGCGGCGGGCCTGGGCGCGGGTCTCGGCCAGGCCCTGCTGCACCAGCAGGAGATCGGCGCGGATTTTGGACATGAGCCTCCACCTGCTCCGCTGGCGGCCGCGCGGCCGCGGGTCGCACAGAAGCGCGCGGCCCGCGGCGCGGCCCGGCCACCACCGGAGGTTTTTTCCCAAAAATTGTCAAGGGCTGGCCGTCGCCGTGGGCAGAGGCGCATCCACGGACGCGGCGCAGCGAAAGCCCAGGTTTACATTCCAATAGGACGGGATGGAGCGGTAGCGCACCGAAGCCCGCAGCCACCAGGTGCCGTTGCTCCAGGTGCCGCCGCGCCACACCCGCTCGGCGTACACATCGGGGTCTTCACGGCCGTCGTTGGGGTCGTAGGGGTAGGGCTTGATGATGGTGCTGGTCCATTCCCACACATTGCCGGCCATGTCCATGACGCCGTAAGGGCTGGCGCCCTTGGGGTAACTGCCCACGGGCGCGGTGTCCGCGTAGCCGTCGTCGTAGAGGTAGTTGGCCAGGGCCTTGCGGGGGCAGTTGCGGTCGCAGAAGTTGGCGCGGGTGCCGTCCACGGGGTCGTTGCCCCAGGGGTATTTGCGGCCGTCGGTGCCCCGGGCGGCCTTCTCCCACTCGGCTTCGGTGGGCAGTCGGCGGCCGGCCCACTCGCAGTAGGTCTTGGCCATGTACCAACTGACCCAGATGACGGGGTAGTCCGCGTACTCGGGGTTGTCGAAGTAGTGCTCCCGGGTCTCGGAACTGTTGAGATGCAGGGGCGGACACACGCCCGCGTTGAGGCACAGGGCGTACTGGGCGTTGGTGACTTCGTATTTGTCGATCCAAAACGCGTCGGTGTAGGCCGTGTGTTGGGGCACTTCGGGATACGCGCGGCCGCCCTTCTCGGTGCGCTTGGCTTCGATGTCTTCGGAGCCCATGATGAACTCCCCCGCGGGGATGTACACCTGCACCATGCCGTCCACGGGCCAGACGCGGGTCGCGCCGGCCTGGGGCTCGGCGGGCGTGGGCGTGGCCGTGGGCGGGGCCGGGGTGGGCGTGGGCGGGGGAAGGGTCGCGGTGGGCACCGGGGTCGAAGTGGGAACCGGTGTGGCCGTGGCGGGTGGACGGGTCGCGGTCGGCGGAGCCGAGGTCGCGGTGGCCGCGGACGAGGCGGCAGGGCCTCCGCACGCGGCCAACAGCACGGCCAAAAGCAGCGCCGCCGCCAGCCAGGTCAAACGGGATGCGGACATAAGCCCTCTCCTGAGGCGGGAGTACCGGCCTTGGCGGTCGGCCTGGGAGGATTATACCAGTGGGGAGGGGGAGGAGGCAGAGGTCAGAAGTCAGAAGTCAGAAGTGAGAGGTCAGAGGTCAGAAGTCAGAGGTGAGAGGTCAGAAGTGAGTGGTGAGGGGCCGCGGGGTATAATCGGGTCCGGCGGGACACCGCGCCCGGGGAGGGCCGACGCCCGTCCATTTCGCAGCACCGGAGCGGAACCATGAGCGTGTATTTGCACGATGTGCCCCTGAGCGAAGCCCTGCGCCGCTGGGAAGACGCGCTGGCCCGCGCGGGTCTGACGGGTCGCCTGGGCAGCGAGGTCATCCCCCTGGACGAGCGCGCGCTGGGCCGCGTGCTGGCCGAACCCGCGTTCGCGCGCCTGTCGTCGCCCCACTATCACGCGGCCGCGATGGACGGCTTCGCGACCCGCGCGGCCGCGCTGGCAGGCGCGTCGCCGACCCAGCCCGTGGACCTGCGCTACGGCGAGGACGCGGTGTATGTGGACACGGGCGACCCGCTGCCCCCGTGGGCCGATGTGGTGGTGCCCATCGAGCAGACCGAGCCCCTGGACGCGGACGGGCGGCCCGCGGCCGACCCGCGACGCCCGCATACGGTGCGGGTGCGGGTCGCGCTGCCGCCGTGGAAGAATGTGCGGCCCATGGGCGAGGACATCGTCGCCACCCAGTTGGTGCTGCCCGAGGGGCATGTGCTGCGCCCCGCGGACCTGGGCGCGCTCGCGGCCGCGGGCTTCACCCACCTGACCGTGGCCCGCAAGCCCCGGGTCGCCATCCTGCCCACGGGCACCGAACTGGTGCCCATCGGCACCGAGCCCCAGCCCGGGGACATCATCGAGTTCAACTCCGTGGTGCTGGCCGCGCAGGTCAACCAGTGGGGCGGCCAGGCCACCCGTTACCCCATCACGCCCGACGATTTCGACCTCATCCGCGAGCGGGTGGCCCAGGCCGGGGCCGAGCACGACCTGGTGCTGCTCAACGCGGGCTCGTCCGCGGGCTCCGAGGACTTTTCCGCGCGCGTGGTCGAGAGTTTGGGGGAACTGCTGGTGCACGGCATCGCGGTGCGGCCCGGGCATCCGGTCATCATGGGGATGCTGCATTTGGGCGACCGCCGGGTGCCCATCATCGGCGTGCCGGGTTATCCCGTGTCGGCCGCGCTCACGGGCGAGATCTTCGTCGAGCCCACCCTGGCCCGCTGGTTGGGCCGCGCACCCCACGAGCCCCAGACCCTGACCGCGCACCTGACCCGCAAACTGACCTCGCCGCCCGGCGACGACGATTATGTGCGCGTGGCCGTGGGCCGGGTGGGCGAGCGCTGGCTGGCCGCGCCCCTGTCGCGCGGCGCGGGCGTCATCACTTCGCTGGTGCGCGCGGACGGCATCGTGATCGTACCCCGAGGCGTGCAGGGCCTGCCCGCGGGCGCGGAAGTCGAGGTGCGGCTCTACCGCCCGCCCCACGAGTTGGCCCGCAGCATCCTGGCCATCGGTTCGCACGATGTGGCCCTGGACCTCATGGCCCAATATCTGGCCCCGCGGCGTCGGCGGCTCTCGTCCGCGCATGTGGGCAGTTTGGGCGGCCTGGTCGCGCTGCGCCGCGGGGAGGCGCACCTGGCGGGCGCGCACCTGCTCGACCCCGAGACGGGCGAGTACAACGCGCCGTATGTGCGCCGCTACCTGCCGGGCCGTCGGGTCGCGCTGGTCACCCTGACCTATCGGCAGCAGGGCCTCATTGTGCCGCGCGGCAATCCCAAGGGCATCCGCGGGCTGGAAGACCTCACCCGGCCCGAGGTGCGCTTCGTCAACCGCCAGCGGGGCGCGGGCACCCGCATCCTGCTGGACTATCACTTGGAACGCCTGGGCATCCGGCCCGAGCAGGTGCAGGGCTACGACCAGGAGGAATACACCCACCTGGCCGTGGCCGCGGCCGTCGCGTCGGGCCGGGCCGATGTGGGCCTGGGCATCGCCGCGGCCGCGCAGGCCCTGGACCTGGACTTCATCCCCCTGTTCACGGAGCAGTACGACCTGGTGGTGCCGGCCGAGCACTACGAGAGCGAGACCCTGGCCCCGGTGTGGGAGGTCCTGGCCGACGACGCGTTCCGGGCCGCGGTGGCCGCGCTGCCCGGCTATGACCCTTCCCCCATGGGCCAGGTGCGGTGGGTGGAAGGCTGAGCGAAAAGCGAAAAGCGGGGAGCAACACAAGACGGGCCTCACGCGGGGCCCGTCTTGTGTTTTATTTTGGCTATACGCAATACAGATGGGCTATTCCAGCCGCTCCACGGCCATGGCCACGGCTTCGCCGCCGCCCAGGCACAGCGCGGCAATACCCCGCTGGAGCCCATAGGTGCGCAGCGCGTGCACCAGGGTGGTCAACACCCGCGCGCCGCTGGCCCCGATGGGATGGCCCAACGCGATCGCGCCGCCGTGCACATTGACCTTGGACCAGTCCCAGCCCAGGTCGGCCAGGGCTTTGCCGTTGGCCAGCACCTGCGCGGCAAAGGCTTCGTTCAGTTCGATGAGGTCCACATCGTCCAGAGTCCAGCCCACCTTGTCCAGTAGTTTGGGTATGGCCTTGGCCGGCGCGTCGAAGATCCACTTGGGCTCCACCGCGGCGTAGGTGTAGCCCACGATGCGGGCCAGGGGCTGCGCGCCGATGCGCTCGGCATACTCCTGAGATGCGACCACCACCGCGCTGGCGCCGTCGTTCAGGCTGGGCGCGTTGCCCGCGGTGACCTTGCCGTCCTTGCGGAACGCGGGCCGCAACTTGGCCAGTTTCTCCAGGGAAGTGTCGCGCCGCGGGGTCTCGTCCTTATCCACCACGGTGACCTGGCCTTTGCGGCCGGGCACTTCCACGGGCACGATCTCCGCGTCGAACTTGCCCTCGTCCATGGCCTTGATGGCCTTCATGTGGCTCTCGTACGCGAAGCGGTCCATCTCCTCCCGGGTGATGCCGAACTGCTCGGCGATGAACTCGGCCGCGTCGCCCATGGCCCAGTCCTCGAAGGGGCACCACAGGCCGTCGTATTGGAGCGCGTCCACCAGTTTGGTGCTGCCGAAACGGAGTTCTCCCATGCGGCCATAGACCAAAAAAGGCGGACGGCTCATGCTCTCCATGCCGCCCGCCACCATGGCCTGCGCGTCGCCGGCCTTGATGGCCTGCGCGGCCAGCATGACGGCCTTGAGGCCCGAGCCGCACACCTTGTTGACGGTGAACGCGCCCAGGGTGGGGGGCAGCCCGGCGAAGATGCTGGCCTGGCGGGCCGGGTTCTGGCCCTCGCCCGCGGTGACCACCTGGCCCATGATCACCTCTTCGATGTCGTTCGGGTCGGGGATGCCGGCCCGCTCCACCGCGGCGCGGATGACCGCCGCGCCCAACTGTGGCGCGCGCAAGGGGCTCAGCGCGCCCCGAAAGCGCCCCATAGGGGTGCGCACCGCGCTAAGAATGACCGGATCCGTCATGGAAGCCTCCTTCGTGGGGGTGGGAAAACCTCGCTCGGTGGTCGTCGGAGCCGCGGGGCCGCGTCAGGCCGCGGCGGCCCGATGGCGCTGCCACGCGGCCCGCAGTCGCTGGTAAGTCTGCTCCAGGGCCTCGGGCAGCACCCGCACCTGGCCCACGGTGGTCATGAAGTTGGTGTCGCCCGCCCAGCGGGGCACCACATGCAAGTGCACATGCTCCGCGATGCCCGCGCCCGCCACCCGGCCCAGGTTCATGCCCAGGTTGAAGCCCTGGGGGTGATACTCGGCCCGCAAGATGACCACGGCCTCCGAGGCCAGGTCCATCATCTCACTGCGGACCTCGGAAGGCAGCGCGGCCAGGTCGGCCACATGCTCATAGGGCACGATCATCAAGTGCCCGCCGGTGTAGGGGAAGCGGTTGAGAATGACATAATTGTGTCGGCCCCGAAACAGGACCAAATTTTCCGGCCCGTCTTTGGGCTGCCGGGCGGCCCAACAGAACACGCATTCCCCGTCGGGCGGACGCCCGGCCTGGCCTTGAATGTACTCCATACGCCACGGAGCCCAGAGGTGTTGCATGGCGCTCACTCGACAATGGGGGTGGTTTCGAAGTCCTCGCTGCCGTCGCAAGGCCGCACCCGCGGCGGGTTGCTGTTGCCCTCGTACACATTCAGCAAGTAGCCCCGCCCCCGCACGGTGCGCAGCCAGCGGGGGTTGCGCGGGTTCTCCTCCAGCACCCGGCGCAGCCAACTGATGTGCACATCCAAAGTGCGGGTGTCGCCCGTGTATTCCGTCTGCCACACCTTGCGGAAGAGGACCTCCCGGGGCACCACATAACCCGCGTGTTCCATGAGGACTCGCAACAGGCGGGCCAGCCGGGGGGTCAAATCGTATTCGCGACCGTTGCAATACAGGCGCCGGTTGTCCAGATCCAGGCGCAAGGGACCGACCTCGAGGCAGCGCCGACCCTCGGCCAGAGCCAGCAAACGGCGCAGCCGGTTGACGATCTTGCGCGCGGTGAAAGGCGGCGTGAGCACCACATCGGCCACCAACGCCCGCGGCGGCAAGGGCTTGTCGGTCAGCAGCAGTTGGGGCAGTTGCGGCGCATGCTGGCGCAACATCCGGCTCAGGCGCCGGCCCGAGGAATTGAAGGAGATGGCATTGATCACCGCCACTTCGGGGTAAGCCACCGAGAGTTGCTCCACGCCCTCGCGGCCGGTGCGAGCGACCAGCACCTTGAACCCACGCCGGCTCACCATCGAAACCCAGTCGGGGGTCTTGCGGCGGGTGCTCTCCAACCAGAGAACCAGGGGCGTCGCAGGCGAAGATGCTTTCATCGAAACAAATCCTGACGATGACGCGTCAAACCGTCCCCTCCCGGGCGGGTCCAAAACGATTCCAAGCGGGCTCCATTATACCATCCCCGCGGGGTGAGCATCTGCCAGGGCGGTCACCCGCTCCAACGCGGGCGGGAGGGGCCTGAGCGCAGCCCAGAGGCCCGGCCTCGCGCCGCGGGCGGGCCGAAGAAGGGGTGTCCAATCCAAGACGCCTGGAAGACAAAGCGGGATGAGGCGCGTAAAGGCGCGGCCTCAAGGCCCAGGTTGCGCGTAAACCCGCGTCAGCACGGCCTGGACGACGACCCGGGCGCGGTACTGCCCGCTGGCCTCATCCCAGCGCGCGCAGGTGATCAGGGTGAGCCACGCGTAGCCGTCCTGGATGGGCGTCAAAGGCCAGGTCGCATCGGGAGCCACATACACGACCTGGCGCACCCGATATTCGTACACCGTCCCATCCAGGTGGACCCGCACCACATCGTCCCAGCGCAACTGGGCCAGGTGCGCGAAGGGGCCTGGCAGGCCCGTGGGCAGCCAGTTGTGGCCCGTCAGCACGCTGCGGCCCTGAGCGCCGGGGAAGGCCGTCGTGTCCAGCCAGCCCACGCCCATGAGCCAGGACAAATCCGCGCCGCGGCTTACGCCCACGATGGGTTCCCGCACGCCCAACCGCGGGATGTCAAGCCACAGCGCGCCCAAATCGTCGTACGGATTGGGGTGCGGGGCCGGCGGCAGCCACGACACCCGCGCCGGAGGGAAGCCCGTTTCGGGCAATTGCATCCGCACCTCGGTCGGATCGCCGATCTCAGGGTCCCGGGGATCATCGGTCAGAACCGGTGTCTCGTGAGCCAGGTTCGCATCCCGCGCGTCCACCTGGCCGTCCCCGTTCTCGTCCCAATAAGCCCGCCCCTGGTTCTCCACATAAGTCTCGCCCGCCGCGACGGTGGTGCGGAAGGTGACGACCAGGGGATGCGCCGCATCGGCCTCGCCCGTCGCGGCGGGATCCGCGGCCAGGTTGGCCACCACTTCGATGCGGTTCGCGGCCGGGTTGAAGCGGCACGACGCCACCGTGGTATCGCCGTGGGGCACACACACCAGACTGCCATCCACATAGGTCGTGCCCGCAGGGATGGGATCGGTGAGGAAGACCTGGAGGGCCGCGGTGTTGCCGTTGTTGATCCACACCAAACGCCACGCCAGGGTGGGCCATCCGGCTTCGTCCACGGTTTTCCAGCCCGCGGGCGGGTCGAAGACATGGGTGTAACGGGTGGTCAGGGTCGCGCGGGCCTGGTTGTTGTCGGGGACAGGATCGGGCGTGGCAGCCTGAACCGCCGCGGTGTTGGTCAGGCTGGCCGCCGCGTCCGCCGCGACGACGGCCCGCAGCCTCAGGGGGAAGGAGTCACCGGCGGGCAATGCGCTCAGGGTGTATTGTCCGGTCCACCGCGCCCAGGTCGCGCCGCCGTCGGTCGAGTATTCGGCGTTTTGCAATCCCGAAGGCAGAATATCCGTGACTTCCACGCCCGTGGCGTCGTTGGGGCCGCGGTTGGTCACCGTGACGGTGAAGGTCACCGTGTCGCCCGGGCCCGCGGTGGTCGGATCCACCGACTTGCTCAGTTCCAGATCCGCCTCGGGCTGGTAAGTGATGCTCGCCGCCGCGTAATCGTCCTCGTTGGGA
>JAADEN010000135.1 GCA_013153375.1 Chloroflexota bacterium
CGCGGAGGAGATGCCTCCCGCCGAGGCCGAGGGTGAGACCGAAGCCGCGGTGCCGGGCGAACTGCCGCCGTGGTTGACCATGGCCCAGGAGACGGAGTCCGAAGCGCCCGCGGCCGCGGAGGAGACGCCTCCCGCCGAGGCCGAGGTCGCAGGCGAGGCCCAGGAGGAGCCCGCCGCGGAGACCGAATGGCTCCCGCCGTGGCTGGACCAGGAGACCGCGGCCCAGGTCGCCGATGCGCAGGTTCCGGCGGAATTTGAGCCCCGCTCGGAGACTTCCCCCAGCCCCGAACCCGAAACCGAAATCTTCGATCCCGCGCGGCTGACCCAGCAGACGGGCGAACTGGCCTTGTCGGACGAGGAGATCCAGGCCCTCTTGGGCGAAGAGACGCCCGCGGAGCCGCCTCCGCCGCCCGAGGAGTTGTTCCAAGACCTCGAAACGCCGAGCGAAGAAGAGGAGGAGGCCCCGCCCGAACTGGACCGGGCCCAGGTTCCCGAGTGGCTGCGTCAGGCAGCCCCGGTGACCGCGGAGCCCACGCCCCGCTCGGTCGTGGACGAGATCCTCGAGGGCGCGGTCGAAGGGGAGGACGAAGACGCGCCCGAGGCGTTGGTCGGCATTCCCGATGTGCTGCCCGCGGTGCCCGAGGTGGCCCGGCCCCGGGTGCGCAGCCGCGCGCCGCTGACCCTGCGCCTCACCCGGCGGCAGGAGCAGCGCGCCCAGTGGCTGCAGGAGTTGCTCCAGGCCGAAAAACAGCCCCGGGACCTGGGCGCGCCCTGGTCCGCCCTGCGCTTCGGATGGCTGCGGGCCCTGGTCGGGCTTTTGCTGATCCTGGCCGTGGCGCTGCTGGCCGCGTCCCCGCGGGGCGTGCACGCGCCCCTCACGCCGCATCCCGCCTGGCGGGGCGTCTGGGAGGCCATCGCGAGCCTGCCTCCCCAAGCGCCGGTGCTGGTGGTTTCGGACACTTCGTGGGCCACCGCGCCCGAGATGCGGCGCATCGTCCGTCCGGTGCAGACGCATCTGCTGCGCCAGCAGGCCCAGGTGCTGCAAATTGCCACCGTGCCTTGGGGCGTGGGCGTGCTCACTTCCTCCGACGCGGCTTTTGACCCGGCCGCGGATTTGGGCTATGTGCCGGGCGGCGCTGTGCTCATGGCGCAACTGCAGCGCGCCCTGCCTTACGCGTTGACCGGCGGCGCGCGGCCTTGGCCGCCGGAGGGCAAGACCGCGTGGCAGACCGTGCGCGGCCTGGATCAAACCGCGCTGGTGGTGGTGGTCACCGATTCGCCCGAGCAGGCTCGGCTGTGGGTCGAGCAGACCGCGCCGCAACTGGCGTCCTCCGCGTCGGGCCTGGCCTTCGTGCTCAGCAGCCAGGCGGGGCCCTGGTTCGAGCCTTATCTCGCCACGCCGGGGGTGCGCGGCGCGGTCATCGGCGTCGAGGCCGGCCTGGCCTACGACCAGGCGTTGGGCCTGGACGCGCAAGTCACCCAGAGCCTGTGGCATCGCTATCAAGGCGTTTGGGCCTTGGCCACCGTGCTCATGCCCGTGGCCGGAGCCAGCGCGTTTCTGCTGCAGCGCATCGCTCGCCGCGAGCGGCGCAAAAAAGCGGGATAGGACGGACTTATGAGCATCCCTTTGTCGTTATCGCAGTGGTTAGGCGGCGGATTGGCCCTGTTGGTGACCTTGGGGCTTTTGAGTTACATCCTGTTCGGTGGGCATGAACTGTTCCGCTTGCTGGCCTACGCGTTCATCGGCGCGGCCGCGGGCTACCTGACCGCGGTGGTCCTGCGGTCCGTGTTCTTCCAGCGCGTGGGGCTGGCCGCCTTGCAGGGGTTGTGGCCCGCGTGGGTGGCCCTGGGCCTGGCCGTGTTGTTGTGGATGCAACCTGTGGGCCGGCTGGGACGCCGTTTGAGCGGCGTGAGCCTGGCCGTGCTGACCGCGGTCTCGGCCGCGGTGCTCTTGGGCGGCGCCGCGCGCGGCACCCTGGTGCCTTTGAGCCGCGCCGCGATTCAGGGCGTCGGCGCCACCGGCGTGCTTGCCCACCTGGTCGGTTTGCTGGTGACCGTGGCCGTGCTGGCCTCGTTCCACTTCGGCAAACCCGCGCAGTCCGCGCTGCGCACGCTGACCTTGCGGGTGCGCCAGGTGGGACAGGTCTTCTTGGGCCTGGCCCTGGCCGCCATCTTCGTCGGCGTCTTTCGCACGGCCTTGTTCGTGCTCACCGAGCGGATCTTCTCGCTGGGGCAACTGCTGCACTTTCTGATCTTCGGCAACTGACCGCGCACGCGTCCAACCCGCGTACTCGAGGACATTATGCAGGGTTCTTTGGTTGAAACCGATGTCTATCTGGCCTTGGATGTAGGCTCCGCGTTCACGCGGGTGTTCCTGTTCGACGGCGTCGAGGGCCAATATCGGCTCATTGCCGTGGGCCAGGCGCCCACCACCGCGAGCCCGCCCGTGCGGGACGCGCTGGTGGGCGTCGAGCAGGCCATCCTGGACCTTCAGCAGTTGTCGGGGGTGCACCTGCTGGACGAGGACGGCGGCCTCATCGTGCCCACCTCCTCCACGGGCGAGGGTGTGGATGCCGTGGTCGGCACCGTATCGTGCGGCCGGCCCTTGCGCGTGGTCCTCATGGGCGTGCTGCCCGAACTCTCGGTGGCCAGCGCGCGGCGGGTCGTGGCCGGCGCGTATGTGGATGTCGTCGAGGTCTTCACGGCCACCGACGCGTTCACGCCCGAAGAGCAGATCCAGCGTTTGGTCGAAGCCTATCCCGACATCGTGATTTTGACCGGCGGCACCGACCAGGGCGCGCGCCAGGCGGTGGCTTCCCATGTGGACTTGCTTTTGTGGGCCGTGCGCCTGTGGCCTCTGGTTCAGCGCCCGTGGATTTTGTTCGCCGGCAATCAGGCCCTGGGCGAGGCGGTCCAGAAGCGTCTGGGCGCGCATTACGAGGTGCGCTTGGCGCCCAATGTGCGGCCTTCCATCACCCGCGAGAACCTCACCCCCGCGCGCGAGGCCTTTCTGGACATCTTCCGTCTGCTGTGGGCCGCGCGCACTCCCGGCCTGGAGGACCTGCACCTGCTGACCCGCGGGCGTTTCACTCTGAGTTCCTACGGTTTCGCCCGGCTGGCGCGCTACATGCAGCGTCTGTACGCGCCTCACGGCACCATGCTGGCCGTGGATCTGGGCGCGGCCTACACCACGGCCATCTGGGGCGCGGGCGAATCGTCCCGCCACGAGACCTGGCCCTGGGGCCTGGGCCGCGGCCTGGACGCCTGGGAGCACCAGCCCGAATTCTTGGAATCCGTGGCCGCGTGGGCGCCCGTGGAGCACATCGGCGACAAAGAGGGCTCGGTGGTGGACTTCGTGCACTGGAAGCGCTGGTATCCGAACACTTTGCCTTTGGACACCACCGGCGTGCAGTTGGAAGAGACCCTGGCTCGGGTGCTCTTGCAGCAGATTCGCCAGCAGACCGTGGGCCGCCGCACCCGCCTGGACCTCATCCTGGCGGCCGGAGGCGTGCTTTCGGCCGCGCCGACGCCGCAGCACGCGCTGCTGACCCTGCTGGACGGCCTGCAACCGCGCGGCCTCACCACCGTCATCGTGGATTACGCGCAAATGGCGGGCGTGTTGGGCGTGCTGGCCGAGATCAACGAGTATGTGGTGGTCCAGGTGGTCGGCTCCGCGGCCTTCACGCCCTTGGCCACCGTGCTCTCCCCGGCCTGGGCGCGGCGCATCGCGGCCGACCGGCCGGTGGCCGAGGTCACCCTGACCTACAGCAACGGCGAAGAACTCCACACCTCCCTGATGCCCGGCATGTTGACCCGCCTGCCGCTGGCCCCGGGTCGGCGGGCCGAGTTGCGGGTGCGCCCCCGCCGCGGGGTGGATGTGGGCGCGGGGCCGGGCGAGCCTTTGCAGCAGGACATCGTCGGCAGTCTGCTGGGCCTGGTGCTGGACGCCCGCGGGCGGCCCTGGTCGCCGCCGGCCACGGCCGAAGAACGGCTGCAACACCACACCCACGCGCTGCAGGCCCTGCAACTCGCGCCCCAGGAGAGATCGGCATGACCCAAGGCACCCAGGAACTCATCCCCGGCCCGGCCCGACCCGCGGTGAACATCGTCCCCCTGGCGTTGGTGGAGCGCGAGCGCCGTTTGCCCCGCCCTGGGCAGGTGCGGGTCGCGGAAGGGCGCGAGGTCACCTTCGCGGAGGTGGTCGCGGCGACGCCGCGGCGCCACAAAGTGATCTTGCTGGACATCGCCCGGCTCTTGGGCGTGGATCCGGCCCAGGCGCGCCAGGCCCTGCGCGTGCGGGCCAAGGACCGGGTGGAAAAAGGCGATGTGCTGGCCGAACTCCGTCGGGGCCTTACCCGGCGGCGGGTGCTCGCGCCGCAGCGCGGCCGGGTCATGGGCGTGGACGCCCAGGCGCGCTTGCTGTTGCGGGTGGGCATCGAGTGGGACGAGGTTTTGGCCGGGCTCAACGGTCGGGTGGCGCGGGTGTTGGAGCCCTGGGGCGCGGTCATCCGGGCCGAGGGCTCGTACATCGAGGGCGTCTGGGGCAACGGCCAGGTGGCCGCGGGGCTGCTGCGGCCTTTGACCGCCCGGCGCACCGCGCCCGTGGACGAGGAAGATCTGGGCTTGGAGCATCGCGGCGCGGTGGGCGTGGCGGGCTACTGCACCGATCCGCAGGTGTTGGCCCGGGCCGAAGATTTGTCCTTCCGCGGCTTGGTGGTCGGCGGACTGTCGCACGCCTGCCTCGAGCAGGCCCGCCGGGTTTCCTTCCCCGTGCTGGTGACCGACGGTTTTGGCCCCGTGCCCATGAACGAAGAGGCCTTCCGTCTGCTCTCGTCGGCCGAGGGCCGCAGCGCGGTGGTGCTGGCCGAACCGTGGGATCAAGATTTTGGGGCCCGGCCCTGCGTGATGTTGGATTTGCCGCACATCACCCAGGCCGAGCGGGTGACGCCGGGCGAATCGTTGCTGGTCGGCCAGACCGTGCGCATCCTCAGCGCCACCCAGCCCGATCAGGTGGGCACTTTGCTCTCCTCCATGCCCCGTTGGGAGCGGCTGCCCAACGGCCTCAAGGCTCTGGTGGTGGATGTGCGCCTGCGCTCGGGCCAGCATATCGTCGCGCCGATTGTCAATATAGAAATTCTACGATAAAATAGAGTAGGTTCGCTTATTCCGATAGCACAGGAGGCTACGATGCCGGACGAACGTTTCGACCTCGATGACGATTTTGGCGGCATGTTCGACGAGGAGGATTTCCCCCAAGACCAGGACGAAATCGAGACCGCGAAATTGGGCGACGAAGAAGAGGAGTACGCCGAGGAAGAGGAGGCCTCCGAGAGCAATCGAGGCTTCATCTTCGCGGTGGCCGGCCTGGGGTTGCTCATCCTGCTGACCCTGTGCCTCATTGGGACCTGGGCGTTGTGGTGGCGTCCCCGCCAGGTCGCGCAGCGCAACGCGCAAGCGACCAGCATCATGCTGACCAACACCGCGCTGGCTGCGACCATGACCCAGGGCGCTCAGGGCCCGGGGCCGGCGACGCAAACCCAGCAGGCCATCGCGGGCGAGGCCACCGCGGCGGCCGCGGCCACCGCGACCGCGATCGCGGCCGGCGGCGCTGGAGGTGGCGAGGGCACGACGCCGCAGCCCGTCTCCACGGCCACACCCATGCCGCCCACGGTCACTCCGACCCTGATGCCGCCTACGCCGACGCCCGTGGTGTACGAAGCGTCGCCCACTTCGGCTTCCGCCGTGACCGCGGCCGGGTCGCCCACGCCGTTGATTGATCCGACCAGCCTGGCCGCCACCGCGACGGCCGTGGCCGTGGCGGTCCTGGCGACCCAGGGCACGCCCTTCGCGGCCATGACCCAGCAGGCCGCGGGGACCCTGCCGGATACCGGCGTCGGCGGCGGTTTGTGGACTTCGCCCCTCGGGCTGGCTGCCGTGGCCGTCGTGCTGGTCGCCATCATCCTCCTGGCCCGTCGCGCCCGCCGCGCATAGCCTCTGAGGAGGCCGACCCATGCGGTTGGCCGCGCGTTTGTACCGCTTGCAACAGTTGGATCTGGACCTGGACGCGCGGCGAGCCCGACGCGACGCGTTGCGGTGGGATCTGCAAAACGACACGGCCCTGGAACAGGCCCGCAGCCAGTGGGAAGCCGCGGAGCGGGCCTGGCGGGAGGCCGAGGCCGCGCTGCGCCGCGCCGAAGACGAGAGCCGCCGGGTACGGGACAAACTCCGCCGCGAAGAGACCCGTCTCTACAGCGGCGAAGTCACCCATCCCAAGGAATTGCAGGCTTTGCAGTTGGAAGTCCAGAGCCTGCGTCGCCGTTTGGACGCCTTGGAGGATCGGGCCGTCCACCTTTTGCTCCAGGCCGAAGAGGCCGAGGCCGGGCGCGCGGCGGCCCGGGCGGCCCTGGAAGCCGCACAAGCCGCCTGGGAGCAGCGCCGCGCCCAGGGCGAGCAAACCCTGGCCCGTTTGGAGCGCGAGATTCACGACCTGGAAGCCCAGCGCGCCGCGAGGCTGCAAGAACTGCCCCCCGCGGCGCGTGAGTTGTACGAGTCGTTGCGGCAGCGCCGCCGCGGGGTCGCGGTGGCCGGGGTCCAGGAGGGGAGTTGTCTGGCGTGCGGCGCTACGCTGAGCACCGCGGTGCTGCAGCGGGCCCGCACCGCGGTGGACGAACTGGTGCGTTGCCCCTCGTGCGGGCGCATCCTCAACCCCTTGGATTGACCTCATGCGCTGGCCGCCCTTCCAATGGTTCTGGTTCCTCGTCGGCTACATCGCCGGGATTGCCTCCCTGCTGGTCGCGCGCCTGGCGCGTCAGTTCCTGCTGCAGATGCGGGCCCGTTGGGCCCAGCGCCACCAGCGCCGTAAGGAGAGCCGCCTGAGCGCGGCCCGCCGCCGTTGGCGGGAGATGTGGATCCGCCGCCTCCAGGGGATGCATGTGGCCGCGCCCCTCTTCCCCCTGGAGGATGTGGTGCAGGAGCCGCGCCTCCTGGCCTGGCCCACCCTGGTGCCTCCCGACGACAGCCCCCTGGTCTCTCAAGTCCATCACGAGTGGCCCTACGCCCCCGACGAGCCCGAACTGGCCACCGCCTACGCCGCGCCGACCCTGACCCTGCCCCAGGCTTTGCAGTCCGGCGCTTCGGTGCTGCTCATGGGCCCGGCCGGAAGCGGCAAAACCGTGGCGCTGGCCTGGCTGGCCCTGCGGATGTTGCAGGCGCGCCCCGACGCGGATTCCGACCTGGGGGACCTGGCCGGTTTGTGGCCCTGGTGGGTGCATGTGGACGACCTGGAACTCCCGCCGCCCGAGGACGATGTGCTGGCCCCGGTGTGGGCCGCGCTCACCGCCGACCTGCCGCCGGCCGAGGCCGCGCTGCTGATGGAACGCTGGCGGCGGGACGCGCGCAAAGGCAAGGCCGTGCTCTTGCTCGACGGCCTGGACGAACTCCCTCCGGCCCGTCGGCCGCGGGTGGTGGCCTTCCTGGAGCAGGTGCGCGCCGCTTACCCCGATGTGCGCCTGGTCGTGGCCGCCGCGCCCGACGCGTGGGGACGCCTCACCGCCCTCGGCCTGGTGCCCCTGGGCCTGAAGATTTGGGACGAACATCGGGCTCGGGCCTTCGCCCGCCGCTGGCTCGCGCAGTGGCAAGAACAGGTCGCGCCGCACCAGGCCGCGGACGCCCCCGCCCTGCCCGAGGATGTGCTGGTGCGCTGGTTCTTGGCCGCGCCCTACGGCGTGCAGACGCCCCTGTATTGGACCTGGCGGATCTGGCAGTTGACCGCGGGCGACGCCGCGGGTGAGCAATGGCCCGACCTGGCCGCGGGGTATGTGCGGCGCATGGCCGCGCTGGCCGAGGACAAGGCCGCGCGCGTGCAGGCCGCCTGGGAGGACCTGGCCTATCGCCGTATCTGGCCCTTGAGCGGCAAGAACGGTTCGAACGCGGGCGGCGAGGCCGACAAGAAGGCCGCGAGCGCGTTGGAACTGGGCGCCCGCTACGGCCTGCTGTGGCCCCATCGCGCCGGCGGATACGGGTTCCTCCAGCCCGTGGCCCAGGCCTATCTGGCCGCGCAGGTGGTGGCCCAGGGGCGCGGCGAATGGCTCACCGGGCCGTGGTGGCACTTGCTGACCTGGACCCTGGGCTTCTGGGCCCAGCACGGCCAGGGCAGCGAAGCCGCGCAACCGCTGCTGCGCGACGGCCGCCTGCCCCTCATTCCGGGCCTGTGGGAAGCCGCCCGCGCGGTGGCCCTCGCGCCGCGCGTGGGGTGGGGCAAGGTGGTCTATCAGGCGCTGGCCAAGTATGTGCAGTCCGTGGGTTGGCCGTGGTCCCAGCGCCTGCGCGCGGTGGGCGCGCTGGTGCGCGCCCGTCCCCCGCGCCTGGGCACCTTCTTCCGCTCCCTGCTGCGCCATCGGGACCCCACGGTGCAGGCCGCGGCCGTGCTCGGTTTGGGCCTGCTGCGGGATCAAGTGGCTCTGCCCTTGCTGCGCGAGATGCTGGCCGAAGAGAACCTTCCTCCCCTGGTGCGCCGCATGCTCTTCCTGGCTTTGGCCCGCTACGACACTCGGGTGGTGAGCGAAGAACTGGCCGCCTGGTTGCTGGAGGACGACGACGCGGCCCGCCGTGAGGTCGCGGAGGCCCTGGCCCTGGCCCCCCGCTGGGGCCACGAGGTGCTGCGTGAAGCGGCCACCTACGAGGACGACCTGCTGGTCCGCCGGGCCGCGGTGTATGGCCTGGCGCATGTGGACGAACCTTGGGCCCGCGATCTGCTGGAGCATCTGCGGAGCGAAGACCCCGAGTGGCTGGTGAGCAACGCGGCCGGGCAGGTGCTGGACGCCACCGCCGCGTCGTCGCCGTACGCGCCCGAACCGCCGCGGCCCTTGCACGAGGAACCCTGGCTGCTGGCCTTCGCCGCCCGCCAGGGGCTGAGCATCGCGCCCGGCCCGCCGGCGCAGGAGACCCTGCGGCGGGCTTTGCTCGAAGGCACCGAGGACGAAAAACGCCGCGCGCTGCGGCGCTTGATCCACTTGCCCGACGAGCGCTGGTTGCCCGAAGTGGGTTCCCTCCTGGGCACCACGAGCACGCCGGTCGAGAACGACGCCATCGCGACGCTGTGGTGCTTCTACTGGAGCGGCGTCACTTTGCCGTTGACTTTGGGCTGAGATGGCCCTTCGTCCTTCCTCTTCGCTGCACAGGAGCCCTGCCATGCCCTCCTCTTCACCTTCCGCGGCTTCGTCTTCCTCGTCCTCGCCCAAGCCGGTGCCCCTCACCCCCGAGCGCCGAGAGGAGGCCATCGAGATTCTGGCCACCGCGTTCGCCGAAGATCCGCTCATCTTGTGGATGTCGCGCGACCCGCGCTTTCCCTACGCGGTCTTCGAGCAGGTCATTGACCCATACCTGCACTCGGGCGTGAGTTGGATCCTGGACAACGGCGCGGGCGTGCTGCTGGCCGCGCCGCCGGACATGCCCAAACCCCGGGTGGACTTCAACTTTGGGCTGCTCTGGAAGATGCTGCGCCAGTTCGGCTGGCGTACCATGCTGCGCGGCATCGTGTACGAGTTGTATTCCGCGCACTTCCCGCCCCGTGAGCCGCACTATTACGCGTACGCCATGGGGGTGCGGGCCGAGTTTCGGGGCCAGGGCCTGGGCACGCGCTTGATGCGCACGCTTTTGGATCTGGGCGACGCGGACCAGGTGCCCGTGTACCTGGAAAGCGCGCACGAGCGCAATCTCTCGCTGTACTACCGCCTGGGGTATCGGCTCTTGCGCGAGACGCGCGTCCCCTTGGGCGGCCCGCGGATGTGGCTCATGTTGTACGAACCTCGTTCTGCGTCCCGGACATGAACCTGCAGCGCCTGGCCGTCGCGCTCAAAGACCGGGCCCGCGCCCTGGGCTTCGACCTGGTGGGCATCACCACGCCCGACCCACCCGCCCACTTCGACCTCTACCGCCGTTGGATCGCCGCGGGCTACCACGCGGACATGCACTACCTGGCCACCGAGCGGGCTTTGGAGCGCCGCGCGGACCCGCGGCGCATTCTGCCCGAGTGCGAGAGCATCGTGGTGCTGGCCGTGCGCTACCCGGCCCCACCGGAGGACGTCCCCCCGCACCCTCAGGGCCACCCCCGCGGCCGGGTGGCGGCCTACGCCTGGGGCGACGACTACCACGAGGTGCTCAAGCCCCGGCTGCGGGCCCTGGTGCGCTTCGTCGAGGAGCAGGTGGGCCGCCCCGTGCCCAACCGCTACTACACCGACACGGGCCCGATTCTGGAGCGGGAACTGGCCCAGCGGGCCGGCCTGGGCTGGATCGGCAAGAACGGCAATCTCATCCATCCCCGGCGGGGGTCGTATTATCTGCTGGCGGAAATCCTCTTGGGCCTGGCCCTGCCGCCCGATCCCCCTTTTGCCACCGACCATTGCGGCTCGTGCACCCGCTGCATCGAGTCCTGCCCGACCCAGTGCATCCTGCCCGACCGCACCGTGGACGCGCGGCGCTGCATTTCGTACCTGACCATCGAGAACAAGGGCGCGATTCCCGAAGGCCTGCGGCCTCAGATGGGCGCGTGGGTGTTCGGCTGCGATGTGTGCCAGATGGTGTGCCCCTGGAACCAGCGCTTTGCCACGCCGCAGGGGGATCCGGCTTTTGCGGCCCGGCCCGAGGTGCCCTTCCCCGACCTGTTGGTCGAGATGCGCCTGACGCCCGAGGACTTTCGCCGCAAGTTCAAGGGCAGTCCGGTCAAGCGGGCCAAACGGCGGGGGTATCTGCGCAATGTCGCGGTCGCGCTGGGCAACGCGGGCGACCCGCGCGCGGTGCCTGTGCTTGCCGACGCGCTGTACGACCCCGAGCCTCTGGTGCGGGAGCACGCGGCCTGGGCCCTGGCGCGGCTGGGCGGCCCGGATGCGCGGCAGGCCCTGGAGGCCGCGCGGGCCCGCGAGACGGATCCGCAAGTGCGCACGGCTTTGACGCGCGCCCTGGAGGAACTGGAGGAAAGGGGATGCGGCGACCGGCACACCGCATCCTGAGCGGGACCCGGGAAACTGCCCGCGGTTTGGTCTCGTTCTTGACGCCCTTTTGACGCTGGGAGGATAGGCTCAGGGCGCTGAGGATGATCCCGCTCGGATGGCTTCAGGAGGCAGTCGTGATGTTGGATACGCAACCCGTCCGCATTTTGCGCCGCATTGGGCCCCAATCGCGCTTCCATCAGGGGCGCGGGGGCGCGGCTTTGGCCGTGCAGATACGCTTCGGCGGTCGGGAGGAGGCCGAGGTGGTGTGGTTGGGCGAGGGGATGGTGCGGGTGACTTTGTGGCACCGCGCGGCCGCGGGGGCCGGTTCGTTGGATCGGCATCTGGTGGCCGTGCTCAGTCGGCATCTGCGCGTGCCTCGGAGCCGCATCGAGATCGTGGCCCAACGGGGGCGCTACGACCGGGTGGTGGCCTTCTACGGCCTCACGCCGCAGGAACTGGAGCGCCGTTTGCGGCGCTGGCGTTGACCTACACGGCTCAGGGACAGCGCAGCCAGCCCAGACGGTGCAGCACCACGGCCCAGCGCGAGCCCAGGTTGACCCACCAGGCCGCGCCGCGGCGGGCGGGCTGCGCATCTTTCAGGGCCTGACGCAGACTCGCGGCGTCGTGAAAAGGGGGCAAGCGCGTGGCCGCGCGGCCCACCTCGGGGGCCAGATGCGCGTCGGAGCCTGACACCACGGGCAGCCCGTGGGCCTGGGCCCACTCCCACGCGGCCTGGTTCGCGCCCGGCTTGCGGGTGCGGGCGTTGAAGCCCTCCACCGCGTCCACATAGGGGGCCAGTTGGGCCAGGGTCTCGGCCCGAAAACCCTGCCGCCAGGTGTCGAAGGGGTGCGCCAGCGCGACCACCGCGCCCTGGGCCTTGAGCCGCTCCAGCGCCTCCCAGGGCTCCAGCCCGGCCGGAACTTCCTCCTGCACGAACCAGCCCAGCAGTTCGCCCTCGGTGGTGAGCACTTCTTCGCCCACGATGACCAGGTCGGGCGCTTGCGCGTGCGCGGCGCGCGCGCCGGCCAGGGTGTTGTGGTCCGTGACCACGATGCGATCCAGCCCCTGGGCGCGGGCCGCGCGAATCAGATCCCCGGGCCGCATCAGCCCGTCGGGCGAGGCGCAGGTGTGGCTGTGGAATTCGACGCGCCAGCCGCGCGCGGGGCTGCCGTTCATGTGGTGCGCTTGCGCCGTCGGCGGCGGGGCCGAGGATGGTAGAAGGTGCGCTCGTAGAGCCGCCGCAGGCCGTACTCCAGGCGCTGCCGGAACAGGGTGGCCTGCGCAGTGCCGCTCGCGGGCCAGCGGGGCAGCCATTCCTGGGTCAGGGCCTCGGCCAGGGCCGGGGGCTCGGTGCCCTGCTCGGCCGCGGCGTGCAGGCGGGCTTTCAGGGTGTCGAGCCAGGCGCGGAAACCGTGCACCGCCTCCCAAGACAGCACGCCGTCCCGGCTGCCCACCACGGTCCAGCCCGGATCGTAGGCCAGCAGCGCGTCCAGGGTGGCCCGCCAGGCGTCCAGGTCCGCGTCGGCCAGGAAGGGCGGTTCGCGCTGGGTGACCGCGTCGCCCACGAAGATCACCTGCGGCGTGGCCCACTGCACCCAGATGCTGCCCGGCGTGGGGCCGGGGCGGTGCCGCAGGGTCACGGGCTCGTGATCCCAATAGAACGAGAGCGCGGTGTCGAAGAGCAGGTTGGGCGCGACCCAACGCATGCCCTGCAGATTGCTGCACAGTTCCCAGTTCTCGCCCTGCCCCGCGGTTTGGCCCCGAAACAGATTGGTGCGTGGCTGGAACATCTCGCCCACATAGGTGTGGGCCACGATGGTGTTGCTCAGCCCGCGCGCGCCCAGGCAGTGGTCGGCCTGGTAGTCCAGATAGACCAGCACCCGGTCGGGCCCGCGGCCGTTGAAGGCCCGCAGCGCGGTGCGCCAGGCCCGAGCCGCGTCGGGGCAGGGGGGCGAATCGATCAACACCGTGCCGTGGGGCAGGCGCAGCAGGCCCACCACCACGCCGGGGTAGCGATCTTCCAGATACACATGGGGCGCGATTTCGTACATAGCATGGTCCTCCCGCGGCGACAGCCCGCTCAGGTGTATTTTAACCCACTACCGGTGTTGAACAGCACGATGCGCGTGGCCGCGTCCAGGGGTTCCTGCTCCCGCCAGGCCAGCAGCCCAGCCAAAGGCGCAGCGCCCTCGGGCGCGGCGAAGATGCCCTCCAGGCGGGCCAGCAGCCTTTGGGCCTCGACGATGGCCTCGTCGGGCACCGCGAGGGCCCCGCCGTGGGTCTCCCGCAGCGCGCGCAGCACCAGCCGGTCCGCGAACACCCGGGGGACTTGCAAACCTGCGGCCAGGGTGTGGGGGTTGGGCCACGGCTCGATGCGATCCGCGCCCTCCTGCCAGGCCCGCACCACGGGCGCGCAGCCTGTGGACTGCACCGCGACCAGGCGGGCCGTCGCGCCGGCGGGCAGCCAGCCCAGGGCCCGCAGTTCGTTCCACGCCTTCCACATGCCCACCAGGCCCGTGCCGCCGCCCGTGGGGTAGAACACCAGGTCGGGCAGGTCGTAGTCGAAGGCTTCGGCCAGTTCCAGGCCCATGGTCTTCTTGCCCTCCACCCGGCCCGGCTCTTTGAAGGTCGAGACCTCGAACCAGCCGTGCTGCCGCGCGGCCTGGGCCGCGGCCTGGCCCGCGTCGGCCAGGGTGCCGTCCACCAGGGTGACATGGGGCGTGTGGGCCCGGATTTCGGCCTGGATGCCGCGCGGCGTGCTGCGGGGCATGAAGATGTGGGCCCGCAGGCCGGCCCGCGCCGCGTACGCGGCCAGTGCGCCGCCCGCGTTGCCCGCGGTGGCCAGCACCAGGTCGCTCA
>JAADEN010000088.1 GCA_013153375.1 Chloroflexota bacterium
GGCGGCTCCGGCTCCGCGACGCGATAGGCCGCGACCGGCTCCGCCACCCCTGAGGCGGGGGGCGCGGCCTCCTCCTCGGGCTCGGGGACCGCGGTTTGGCGCACGGTGATGGTGGTGGACACTTCGTTGATGAGCACCGTGGGCTCCCCGCGTTTGGTGTCCAGACGCCCGCGGATGAGCACGGTCTTCCCTTCGCGCAGGGCCTCTTGATGGGCCTTCCACACCCGCGGGAAGGCGACCAGATCCACCCGGCCTTCCAGATCTTCCAGGGTCAAGAAGGCCATGGCCTCGCCCTTCTTGGTGATGTGGGGCGCGACGCGCACGATGATGCCCACCAGGGTCACCAGGCGGTTGGGCCGGGCCTCTTTCAATTGGCGGGTGGTGTGGGTCACGATGCGCGGCAGGATGGGCGCCAGCCGGGCCAGGGGATGCTCCGACAGGTAGGCGCCCATGAGTTCCCGCTCCCAGGCCAGTTTTTCGGCCGCGGTGCTGGTGACTTCGGGCAGCGCGACGGCCACGGGCGCCACGGAGGAGGCCGTTTCGGAGCCGCCCTGGCCGAAGAGGGAGAGTTGGCCGGCCTCACGGTCGCGCATCAGCCGCGCGTTGATGCTCATCAGGCGCTCCAGCGCGGCCAGCAGCGCGGCCCGATCGCCGAAACGGTCCAGCGCGCCGACTTTGATGAGGCTTTCCAGGGAGCGTTTGCCCACCACCCGCAGATCCACCCGCCGGAGGAAGTCGCCCAGATCCGCGAAGGGGCCGCCCTCGTCCCGGGCCCGCACGATCTCGTCCACCCCGTTGCGGCTGACATGTTTGATCGCGCCCAGGCCGAAGCGGATGCCTTCCTCGCCCGTGTTTTCGTCGATGGTCTCGATGGTGAACTCCCAGCGGCTGTGGTTCACATCGGGCGGCAGCACCCGCAGGCCGTGACGCCGGGCGTCTTCCACATAGCGGGCCACTTTGTCGGTGCTGTTCAGTGAGACCGTCAGCAGCGCGGTGGTGTACTCCAGACGGTAGTGGGCCTTGAGGTACGCGGTCTGCACCGCGATGACCGCGTAGTCCGCGGCGTGGGATTTGTTGAAGCCGTATTGGGCGAAGCGCCGCCAGTCGTGGAAGATTTGCTCCGCCACCTCCCGGTCGATGCCCTGGGCCACCGCACCCTCGACGAACTGCTTGTGATGCTTGACGATGAGTTTCTCTTTCTTCTTGGCGATGGCCCGCCGCAGGTTGTCCGCGTCCGCACCGCTGTATCCGGCCAGGTCCATCGCGGCGCGCATGATTTGCTCTTGATACACGGTGATGCCGTAAGTCTCGGCCAGGATGGGTTGCAGTTTGGGGTGCCGATAGGCGACCTTCTGCTTGCCGTGCATGCGGGCGATGAAGTCGTCGATGAACTCCATGGGGCCTGGCCGGTAGAGCGCGACCATGGCCACGATGTCCTTGAGTTCCCGGGGCTGCATTTTGACCAGGTTGCGGGTGAAGCCCTCCCCTTCCACCTGGAACAGGCCCGCGGTGTCGCCTTGGCGCAGCAGTTCGTAGGCCGCGGGGTCGTCCAGGGGGATGTTGTACAGATCCAGTTTGACGCCGTGCCGTTGCTCGATGAGTTGGCAGGCGCGGGCCATGATGGTGAGGGTGGCCAGCCCCAGGAAGTCCACCTTGAGCAGGCCCATGTCTTCCAGCACGCCCATCTCGAACTGGGTCAGGGCCTGGATGGGGGCTTCCGCGCTGCCGCCCCGCTCGTCGTCCGCGTTGCCGGGGCTGGAGGTGGGGCGGTGCAAGGGCACATGCTCGACCACGGGATCGGGCGTCACCACCACGCCGGCCGCGTGGGTGCCCACATGGCGCACCACGCCCTCCAGGCCCCGCGCGATGTCCAGCAGGCGCTTGGCCTCGGGATCGCGCTGGTAGATTTCCACCAACTCCCGAATGGGCACTTTGCGATCCGCGTTCTTCTCGTGGTCCGGCTTGCCGTCCTTGGTCTTGAAGCCCTCCAGCGCGGCGTCCAGGGTGATGGGTTTGCTGGGTACATTGGGAATCATCTTGGCCAGGCGATCCACCTTTTCGGGGTCGATCTCCAACACCCGCCCCACATCCCGGATGGCCGCGCGGGCCTTCATGGAGCCGTAAGTGATGATTTGGGCTACATTCTCCGCGCCGTACTTCTCCGCGGTGTAGCGCAGCATTTCGTCGCGGCGGTCGTCCTGGAAGTCCAGGTCGATGTCGGGCATGGTCTGCCGGCTGGGGTTGAGGAAGCGCTCGAAGATCAGGTCGTGCTCCAGCGGGTCCACCATGGTGATGCCCAGGCAATAGGCCACCAGGGAACCGGCCGCGGAGCCGCGCGCGTTGTACCAAATGCCCTGCCGCCGCGCGTAGTTCACCAGATCCCACACGATGAGGAAGTAAGCGTCGAAGCCCATTTGGTGGATGATGCCCAACTCGTGCTCGAAGCGGGCTCGCACTTGGGGGTCGTCGGCCCGCTCGCCGTAGCGCTCGCGCAGGCCCTGTTCGGCCAGATGGCGCAGGAACGATTGGGCATCGTAGGCCTCGGGAACCGGAAAGGTGGGCAGGAAGTAGGCCGGAGGCTCCCCGCGCTTCTTGGCCAGGCTGTTCACATGGATGTGCACATCGCACATTTCCGCGATGAGCAAGGTGTTCTCGATGGCCCCCGGCACTTCGCCGAACAGGTCTTCCATTTCCTGGGGCGAACGGAAGTAGTAAGTCGGGTCGGTCATGCGCAGGCGCTTGGGGTCGTTCAACTTCTTGCCCGTCTGGATGGCGATGAGCACATCTTGCAGTTCCGCGTGTTCGGGGGTGATGTAGTGCACATCGTTGGTGGCCACGAAGCGGGCGTTGTAACGCTTGCCCAACTCCAAAAGCGCCTTGTTGACCGCGTGCAGTTCGGGGATGTTGTGGTTCTGCAATTCGAAGAAGAAACGCTCGGGGCCGAAGACCTCGTAGTACCAGTCCAGCCGCTCCTGGGCCTTGGCGTAGTCGCCGTGCTTGAGCGCGCTGGGAACTTCGGCGGACAGACACCCCGTGGTGGCGATGAGCCCGTCCGCGTGGCGGGCCAGGGCTTCGTAGTCAATGCGGGGTTTGTAATAAAAGCCCTCTTGCTGGGCGAAGGTGGCCAGTTTCATGAGGTTCTTCCAGCCCGTCTCGTTTTGGGCCAGAAGCAGCAGATGGTAGGGCGAACGGTCCAGTTTGGGGTTCTTGTGGCGCACATCGGGCACCAGGTAGGCCTCCATGCCCAGGATGGGTTTGACGCCGTTTTCGTGCGCCGCGATGTAAAACTCCACCGCGCCGTACAGCACGCCGTGGTCCGTCAGCGCGAGCGCGGGCATCTCGTGTTCCTTGGCCGCTTTGACCAGGGCTTCGATCTTGCTCAAGCCGTCCAGCAGCGAATATTCCGAATGGACATGCAGATGGACGAAGGACATGGGCGCGCTCCTGGCACGAGGGCTTGTTGGGACCGGGGTTGTTCGGTGGGCTGCCTTTCAAGTATACCGTGAGCCCGGTCGGGCTCGCCGCGGGCCGGGCGGCAATTTAAGGTTTCGACGGCCTTAGCGCGGCCCCCGCGCCCCGTTTGAGGAGCGCCACCCACACCGCGCGGCGGGGTGGCTGCCCGCCGCGCCCCCTGCTCCCCATAGGGGCGGGCAGGGGGCAGGGATGGGCCTCGCGCGAGGTTCAGGTCCGCTTTGAAGGCCCTTCCCCTACGAGGGCGGGGCGCGGTAGGGGCGACCGGCCGGTCGCCCGCGAGGTGGGGTTTTGCAGGCTGGGCGCGAAACGCAACCCCGCTTCTACAACATTTGCCTGCCCCCGACAGACCGCGCCCTTGCCCCCGGGCCCGCAATGCGTCTATAATAGAAATGCCCTTTTCGCCTACCACCCACTTTTGGAGGTTTCGTCAATGGACATCGCGCGTTCCTTCGTATATATGTTCGAGGACCGGGATTGGGTGAGCAAAGTCCTCATCGGCGTCGTGATCGCCCTGGCCGGGATCTTGCTCCTGCCTTTGCCCATCTTGAGCGGCTACCTCATCGCCATCGTCCGCAATGTCATGCGCGGGGATGAGACCTTGCCCAACTGGAACGACATCGTGCGCTACTGGGTGGATGGCCTTATCCTGTGGGTGGCCTTGCTGGTCTATACCCTGCCGTTCTGGCTCATCCCCTTGCTGCTGATGATTCCCGCCATGTTCGCGGGGGGCGCGGGCAGCCAAGACCTGGCCGACGCGCTGGGCATGCTCAGTATGAGCATCTCGTGCCTGTCCTGGTTGGCCTTGAGCGTGGTCCTGGTGTTGGTCGGCCCCGTGTTGATCATCGAATACGCCCGCACCGGCGACTTTGGGGCGCTGTTCCGCTTCGGACGCATCTTCGGCATGGTGCGCGACTGCTTCGGCCCCATCCTGATCGCTGCGGCGGTGTCCCTGGCCCTCGCTTTCCTGGTCAGCACGCTCAGCACCGTGTTGGGCCTCATCCCGTGCATCGGCTGGCTGCTGGCCTTGCCTCTGGCCTTCTACCCCGTGTTGGTGATGGGGCACATCTACGGTCAAGTCGCGCGGCAGTGCCCGGCGCGGGCCTGACCCTTGGCATCCTGAGGACTTGGACGAGCGGGCCGGGGCCGTGGGCTCCGGCCCGCGCGCGTCTCACGCCACCGGCTCCAGGGTCACCCGCTGCCAGCGGGGATGTTCGCACGCCCGACGGCCCACCTTGGCCATGTCCACCCAGCGGCCGCCCACCTGCACCCGCACCACATCCGCGGTGAAGTCCGTGAGGGTCGGACCCGCGTTGCGGAAGAACCACGACCCCACGCCGTAGAAGTCCACGGGCACGCCCAGGCGCTCGAAACGGTCGATGCGCTCCGCGCCGAAGCCGCCCGAGACCACGATCTTGACCGCGCGCAGGTACTCCCGGGCCGCGGCGCGGGCCTCGAGGGGCAGGTCCCAGGCCTGCCAGGCGTGGTCCAGGGCCTCGCGCACGGCCACCACCAGCCGCGGCTGCACGCCGAAGTCCAGCGCGGGGTCGCCCAGCAGGGGGATGGACTCGTCCCGCAGGTTGCCCGCGGTGTCGAGCCGCACGCCGAAGAGCACGAACTTGCGGGCCTCGGCCTGGTCGCCGGCCTGCAGCAATTCCCAATAACGGCGGAACAGGACCTCGGCCACCGCGACGCTCTCCGCGGCCGAACGGTTGTTGAAGTCCACCAGCGCGATGCGGGGCACCTGGGGCGGCAGGTGCGCGGCGAACTGGAGCATGGCCTCGGGCGTGTCGCCCAGGAAGCAGGCGATGAGCGCGTGCGCGGTGGTGCCGCCGCCCGCGCCGCCCCACCACGCGCCCTGCGCGTCGGTGGAGATGAAGGGCCGCACCTGCGTTCCGTGGTCGTGGTTGTAGCGTTGCACGCCGATCCAGTACGCGTAGCCGTCCAGGGCCTGGGTCGCGGGCAGGTCGAAGCGGGCCGGGAAGAACAGCACCGGCTTGCCCCGGCTGGCCTTCAGCACTTCGTAGGTGTTGGTCGCGATGCGGCTGCCCCGGGTCAGATAGCCCAGGATGGTGGTCTCCAGCGCGGCGAAGTCCCGATAGCGGCCCCGGATGCGCAGCGCGGGCTGCACCTGCGTGGGGTCGCCGTGATACTCGGCCACCTCGCCGTCCTCCACGGCCCACACCTGCAGGTGGTCCGCGGTGGGCACGAACGCGTCGCCCTGCCAGGTGCCCGTCGCGGCCCGCAGCACGGCCAGCGCGGCGTCCAGCCCCGCGACCACCGTGCGCCCCGGACGGCGGGTGAAGACCTGCATCTCCACGCGCGCGTCGCCCACGGCCAGGCCCTGGGGGTCCACCCGCGCGTGATGGCCGGGGTGGACATAGCCCTCGCGGGCCAGGTCCGTCAGCAAGCGGGCGATGTTGACGAAGTACTTGTCGGCGTAGCGCCCCCGGCGCAGGCCGTCCACATCCAGACCCACCAGGTCGGGATCCCAGCGGCGTTGACCGTCGAACAGGCTCATGGTACTACCCTCGCGCGTGCGCGTCGCCGCGGCCCCGGCCGCAGCGTGATGTTCCTCCCCTTTGGCATTGTACCATTGCCTGCATGAGCGGGCCTGAAGCCAACCCTTGGTATAATCAACCCACCCGCGCGGCGGGATGCCGTGTTCGCCAACTTCGCACCGCGGGAGCGTGAACCATGCTCACCTGGCCGGAAAAAATCCTGTTCACCCTGGCCGTGCTGGCCACGGCCTGGGTCGCGTACCGGGAGACCCAGCGCCTCATCCGCATCATCACCAGCGGGCGGGGCAAGCCCGATTGGAGCGTGGCCCGCCGCCGTCTGCTCACGGCTGCGCTGGAGTGGATCACCCTGCGGCGGGTGTTCCGCTTTCGCTTAGGCGTGAGCCTGTTGCACGCGTTCGTGGCCTGGGCCTTCGGGGTTTACCTGCTGGTCAACCTGGGCGATGTGCTCGAGGCGTACATCCCCGGCTTCACCTTTTTGGGCCACGGGCTGATCGGCAACCTCTACCGCCTCGTCGCGGACATCCTGAGCGTGCTGGCCCTCATCGGCATGGCCTCCCTGCTCATCCGCCGCTTCGTGCTCAAGTCGCCTGTGTTGCAGATCCGCGAGGATGTATTGGTGCATCCCAAGGCCCGCCAGGGCATCCCCCGGGATTCGCTCATCGTGGGCCTGTTCATCCTGGGCCATGTGGGCGCGCGCTTCTTGGGCGAGTCGTTCCAGATCGCCAAAGAGGGCCCCGACCCGTGGCAGCCCCTGGCCAGCACGGTGGCCAGGTTGTGGGTCGGCTGGTCGCCCACCGCGCTCACCGTGGCCGAACACATCGCCTTCTGGCTGGCCCTGGGCCTGATTCTGCTGTTCATCCCCTACTTCCCCCGCTCCAAGCACATCCACCTCATCTTCGCCTTCTTCAACTTCTTGCTCAAGCCCGAAAAGCAAACCCTGGTGGAACTGGAGCCCCTGGACTTCGAGGACGAGAGCATCGAGCAGTTCGGGGCCAGCACTTTCCGCGATTTGAAGTGGACCCAGTTGATGGACCCCTTCGCGTGCATCATGTGCATGCGCTGCCAGGAAGTGTGCCCCGCGTACAACACGGGCAAGGTGCTCTCGCCCGCGGCCATCGAGGTCAACAAACGCTACAACCTCAACGAGGTCAACGGCGGCGACGAGCCCCTGGATCGGCCCCTGCTGGGCACGGTGCTGGACGAGCACGCGCTGTGGTCCTGCACCGCGTGCGGCGCGTGCGTGGAAATCTGCCCCCTGGGCAACGAGCCCATGCTGGACATCATGGACATCCGCCGCGCGCAGGTGCTCATGGAGGACAACTACCCGCGGCAGTGGCAGAACGCGTATCGGGGCATGGAGAGCGCGGCCAACCCGTGGGGCGTGCCCGCGTCGGAGCGCATGAAGTGGGCCGAGGGGCTGAATGTGCCCACCGTGGACGACAACCCCGACTTCGATGTGCTGTGGTGGGTGGGCTGTGCGCCCTCCACCGACGCGCGGGCCCAGAAGACGGCCCGCGCCCTGGTCAAGATCCTCGAGGCCGCGGGGGTGAACTACGCGGTGCTGGGCGAGCGGGAGATGTGCACCGGCGACTCGGCCCGCCGCTCGGGCAACGAGTACCTGTTCTACGAACTGGCCAACGCCAATGTGGAGACCCTCAACGAGGTCAAGGCCAAGAAGATCATCACCACCTGCCCGCACTGCCTGCACACCCTGAAGAACGAGTACCCCGCGTTCGGCGGGCACTACGAGGTCATCCACCACACCCAGTTCATCGAGGACCTCATCCAGCAGGGCCGGCTCCAGGTCAAGCCCGAAGCCCTGGGCCAGGTGACCTACCACGACCCGTGCTACCTGGGCCGCTTCAACCACGAGTACGAGGCCCCGCGCTTCGTGGTCGCCCAGGTGGGCGGCGACTTGGTGGAAATGGCCCGCAGCGGGGCCAAGTCCTTCTGCTGCGGCGCGGGCGGCGCGCAGATCTGGAAGGAAGAGGAAGGCACCGCGCGCATCAACCTGACCCGCTTCCAGGAGGCCCAGGCCACGGGCGCGGACACCCTGGCCGTGGCCTGCCCCTTCTGCATGATCATGCTCAACGACGCGGCCAAGGAACTCAAAAGCGACATGGCCGTCAAGGATGTGGCCGAATTGGTGGCCGAGAACCTGAAGTCGTGAATTCCCGGGGCCGCGGCGCGCGGCCGCGGCCCCGCCTCCCTTCCCTCAGGAGACGAGCCTGTGCCCTCTCGCAAGACCACCGCTGACCTGGAACGGGGCCTGGTGCTGCGCAAACAAGGCGGCTTCTTCACCGTGCAGCCCGAAGACCCCGCCCAGGAGCCGGTGGTCTGCCGTTTGCGGGGCAAACTCAAGCGCCGCCCCCGCACGGGCGATCTGGTCGCGGTGGGCGATTGGGTGCGCTTTCGGCGTTTGCCCGACGGCACGGGCGTCATCGAGGACATCGAACCCCGGGCCCGCGCCCTCTCCCGCAAGGCCCCCACGCCCCGCGGGGACTACGAACAGATCATCATCGCCAACCCCGACCAGGCGGTCATCGTGTTCGCGGCCGCGCAGCCCGAGCCCCGCCTGCGCATGCTGGACCGCTTCCTGGTCATCACCGAGAAGCAGGAAATCCCCGCCCTGATCGTGGCGAACAAGGTGGACCTGACGGGCCTGGACGCGGCCCGGGAGACCTTCGGCCTGTACGAAGACATCGGCTATCCCGTGCTCTACACCTCCGCGGTCACGGGCCAGGGCCTGGATGCGCTCAAGGACGCGCTGCGGGGCAAGGTCTCGGTGCTGGTGGGGCCGTCGGGCGTGGGCAAGACCAGCCTGCTCAACGCCATCCAGCCGGGGCTGGGGCTGGCCGTGCGCGCGGTCAGCCGGGCCACGGGCGAGGGGCGGCACACCACCACCGTGCGCCACATGGTGCCCCTGGAGGGCGGCGGCTATGTGGCCGACACGCCGGGCCTCAAGGCCCTGGCCCTGTGGGACATCGAGCCCGAGGAACTGGACGGCTACTTCCCCGAGATGCGCGATCTGGTGCCCTACTGCCAGTTCAACAACTGCAGCCACATGGACGAGCCGGGCTGCGCCGTCCTCCAGGCCGTGGAGGAGGGGCGCATCCATCCCTCGCGCTACGAGTCGTATGTGCGTCTGCGCCTGGAGAGCGAGCAGGGCCTGGGCCGCGAAGATTGGCTGTGATGCCGCGGCGCGTCATTGCCTCCTGGGGGATTCCCTCCGGTAGGGCGCCGGCCTTGGAGAGCGCCCCACGCCTTTGAAAGCCCCCGCGCCCGCGGGGGCGCGCGGCGTTTCCTCTACCCTCCCTGGAACACGCACTTCGTCAGCGGAACCCACAACCTGACCGTTTGGGTTTCGGACTCGGACACGGCGATGTCCAGCCGCGCCAGGACTTCGAGGTCGGAGCACGGCGCCAATCTGGCCCGATCCGAGGGCGAAAGCACCTCGAGGGCCAGGGTCTCCGTGGGCTGAGGGAGCAAGGACGCGCCTCCGCCGAGGACACGGGTGGCGATGGGCTCCCCGTCGGGCCAGAACAAGTCCAGGCTTTGGATGAGCCTGTAGCAGACGGGCGCGCCGGGCTCTCCCACGCCCGCGTCGTGGCAGGGCCAACGGGAGACATCGGGGGCCCCATCCACGAAGTGGAAATGAAAGCCCAGGACGATCGCGGTGGTCGGCCCCGTTCGCAGGTAGCCCGCGGCGTTCTCCAGCACCAAATGGGGGATTTCCGGCACCCGCCAGAAGCCGGGATGATCCGCGATCGGCGCGTATCCCGGCCCCTGCCGAGGGCTGAAAGCCAAGGCGCTTTTCGCGCCTGGACGCGCGGCCGACGAGGGCGGCGCGGGCGAAACGGTCGGGGTTGCGCGCGCCATCTCGGGCGGCCTCGGTGCGCTTTGGCAGCCGCCCAAGGCCCCTGCCAGCAACAACAGGAGCCCCCATAGCGGCCACAAGCGCCAGAACGGGTTTCGGGTCATGGCGGCCCTCCTTCTCTCTGCGCCGCGAGGGCGGACCGGCCCGCGTGGATGGCGGCCGCGAAGCGTGGGGGCCTTTCGAGGAGACAATTTCATTGTAAGGCGCCCCTGCCCCTTGTCAAGAATTGGGGCCGCGCCGCCCCGTAGGCGCCGGGAGGGGACTTCCAACGCGGGCCTGCGCGCAGGGCTTTGGACACAAAACCCCTGCGGGCCGGAGATGGGCCCGAAATGACGCGCATCCGCATGTGCAGGCCCCCACCCGTCCCCTGGTATAATGATACAACCATGACCGGCACGACCTCGTCCTCCCCCGCGGGTTTCCGCGAGATCGAGCACACCGCGGATTGGGCCATCGAGGTCTGGGCGCCCGACCTGGCCGGTCTGCTGGAGCACGCGGCGCGCGGCATGTACGCGCTGCTGCGGCTGCGCTGGGCCGCGGAGGGGGCCACGGTGCGCCGCCCCGTGCGCCTGTCCGCGCCCGACCCCGAGACCTTGTTGGTGGATTTTTTGAGCGAATTGCTGTTCGTGCTGGACACGGAACGCGTGGCCTTCGACGAGTTCGCCCTGCAGGCCACGCCCACTCGGGTGCAGGGCCGCCTGCGCGGGCGTCCCGTCGTGGGGCAGGAGAAGGAAATCAAAGCCGTGACTTACCACAACCTGCGGGTGGAACGCACCGCGCAGGGCTGGCGCGCGGTGGTCACTTTCGATGTGTAGCCGGCCCGCGCGGAGCCGTTCCCCCAACCGCTCACGCCCCCACGCGTGAGCCCTATGCCTCACACCCAGGAGCAACGGCACATGACCGACCTTCGTGTGCAAGATTTGCGACGCCTCAGCGACTACGAATGGGAGATCCCTCAAACCCTGCGCAGCGACATGCGCGTGCCCGTGCGCGTGTTTGCCACCCGACGCATGTTGGAGGCCATCATGGACGACAAGTCGTTGGTTCAGGCCATGAACGCGGCCACCCTGCCCGGCGTGGTGGGCTGGGTCGCGGTGATGCCCGATGTGCATCAGGGCTATGGCTTTCCCATCGGCGGCGTGGCCGCCACGCGGGTGCGCGGGGGCGTGATCTCGCCCGGCGCGATCGGCTACGACATCAACTGCCTGCCCGGCGATACGCCCGTGCTGCACCCGTGGGGCTACACCCGGCCCCTGGCCCAGGTGTCCGCGCAGAGCCAGGTGACCTGCCTCGACCTGCGCTCGGGCCGACCCCAGGCCACGCCCGTGGTGCGCACCTGGCAGCGCGCGGTCAAGCCCGACGAGACCATCTTTCGGCTGTGCACCCTGGCCGGCGCGGAGATCATCGCCACGGGCGACCATCCCTTCTGGACGCCCGAGGGCATGGTGCCCGTGGAGCGCCTGGGCATCGGCGCGCGCGTGGCCCGCTACCCCTTCCGCGGCGCGCCCTACGAGCCGCCGGGGGACGCGGCCATCATCACCGTGCCCTCCATGACCGCGTTCCTGCGCCGCACAGGGCTGCCCGCGGCCCAGGCTCAGGCGCTGGTGGAACGGATGCAAGGCCAGGGCCTGCTGCCGTTGCACGCGTCCGCCGCGGTCCTGCCCCGCCTGGCGCGGCTGGCCGGGTTTGCGTTGGCCGCGCTCTACACCCGCGGCGCGCGGGTGGTGGGCGACCGGGCCGAAATCGCCGCGCCCGAGCGGGTGCTCGACGGCGTGCAGGCCGATTTGGACGCGCTGGGCTGGTCCTACCAGCGGGTGGAGGCGGACCTGCTGCACCTGACCGACCCCGCGGCCCTCTACCTGGCCGCGTATTTGGGCGTGGGCCTCGACGACCGCACCCACCTGCCCGCGACGGTGCCCCTGTGGGTGCGCCGCGCGCCGCGCTGGATCCAGCGCCTGTTCCTGGCCGGTTTCTTCTCCCTCACCCTGCCGCTGCCCGAAGCCACCGACGCGGGCGTGCGGCAGCCGCCCCTGCGCTGGGTCGTGCCCTACCCGTGGGCCCATCCGGTGCAGATGATTTTCCACCACCTGGCCGAACTGCTGGAGGGCTTCGGCGTGTCCGCGCACATCCTGCCGCCCCAGTTGGACGCGGCGCGCAGCGAGGGCATCGTGGTGGGCCTGGAGTTCGAAGACGCGACCGAGACGCTGGCCAACCTGTGGCAGACCGTGGGGGTGGAATTCGACGCCGCGGCCCTGGCCCAGGGGCTGCGCGCGGTCCACTACCGGCAGTGCCGGGCCGCGGCCGCGCAGCCCGAGCCGCCCGTGCCCGTCACCTGGGCCGACTTCACGACCTGGGCCACCGAGGGGCTGGCCCCCGACGCGGCCTGGGTGTGGGATGTGGTGGTGGAGAAGACGGCCATCGCCTACGACCAACCCGTCTATGATCTGACCGTGGCCCACGACGACCACAACTTCGTGGCCGCCACTTTCGTGGTCTCCAACTGCGGCGTGCGCCTGCTGAGCACCCAGTTGCCCTACGCCAAGGCCGAGCCCTATCTGGACGACCTGGCCACCCGCCTGGACATGTACTGCCCCAGCGGCGTGGGCAAGGGCGGCCACCTCAAACTCAAGCCCCGCGAACTGGATCAGGTCGCGGTCGAGGGCGCGCGCTGGGCCCTGAAGCACGGCTACGCGGACCCCGAAGACCTGCGCCGCACCGAGGAGGGCGGCCGTTTGCCCAACGCCAACCCCGACAAGGTGAGCGCGCGGGCCAAGGAGCGGGGCCGGACCCAACTGGGCACCCTGGGCGCGGGCAATCACTTCCTCGAGGTGGATGTGGTGGAGCGCATCTACGACGAGGAGGCCGCCTGGGCCATGGGCCTGACCGAAGGCATGCTGGCCGTGCAAATTCATTGCGGTTCCCGGGGCTATGGGCATCAGATTTGCACCGACTATGTGCGCCAGTTCCAGAAGGTGGTGCACAAGTACGGCATCCGCCTGCCCGACCGGGAACTGGTGGCCGCGCCCGTGGATTCGCCCGAAGGACAGGACTACTTGCAGGCCATGAACGCGGCCGCGAACTTCGCGTTCGCCAACCGCCAGATTCTGGCCCACTTCGTGCGGCGGGCCTTCGAGGAGACCTTCGCGGGCAAGGCGCGGCAGCGGGAGTGGTATCCCCGGCAGGTGTACGACCTGGCCCACAACATCGGCAAGGTGGAAGTGCACACCGTGAACGGCCAGCGGGTCAAGGTGGTGGTCCACCGCAAAGGCGCGACGCGCGCCTTCCCGCCGGGCGCGCCGGGGCTGCCGCCCGAGTACATGGAGGTCGGCCAGCCCGTGCTGGTGCCCGGCAGCATGGGCACCGCGTCGTGGGTGCTGGTGGGCGCGGAGGGCAGCATGCGCAAGTCCTTCGGCTCGTCGTGCCACGGCGCGGGGCGGGTGATGAGCCGGGCGCGGGCCAAGAAGACGGTGCGCGGCGAGGCCCTGCGCCGGGAGTTGGAGGGCGAGGGCATCCGGGTGCGGGCCGGATCCATGCGGGGCCTGGCCGAAGAAGCGCCCTTCGCGTACAAGGATGTGGACGCGGTGGTGGAGACGGTGGTGGGCGCGGGCCTGGCCCGCAAAGTGGCCCGCCTGCGCCCTGTGGCGGTGGTGAAGGGGTAGCCGTCAGCCGTCAGCCGGTGGCCGGTAGATGATTGGAGATGCCTCCGGGCGCGATGAGGGATTGGGGGGAACTTTCTTCGGGCCCGCGGCGTTTCAAACATGAAGCGCGGACTTCCGCTTTCCGAGGATCCTTTCCAGCCAGGAGTCATCCCATGCGCGTCCGAGCGTTTTTCGTGCTGTTGGCCCTCGCCTTTGCCTTAGGGCTGGTCGCGTG
>JAADEN010000084.1 GCA_013153375.1 Chloroflexota bacterium
GGCTGCTGGCCCGTTACGCGCGCCGCGCGCCTCGCGCCGAGGACGCGGCCACCGCGCAGGCCGCCGCGCTGGCCTGGGCCTTCGGCCACCTGTACGCGCTGTTCTTCTTCGTCGCCTTCCTCTTTCGCCGGCCCGAGCCCGACTTCACCCCGCGGGTCATGCTGCCCTGGTTCGTGTTCGCCCTGCTGGCCACGGGTCTGACCCTGGCCGTGGTGCTCGACGGCTTCCTGGCCCGCCGCACCCGGCTGGGATGGGCCTTGGCCTACGCCGCGCTGGCGGTGGCCCTGGCGGTCTTCTTCCACCGCTCGTGGCGCATGAGCCGGGCCTTCTTGCGGGTGCTGCACGATCACGGCTACGGCTACACCGCGCGCGAATGGCAGCAGCCCCAAACCTGGGCCTTCTTGCAGACCTGGCCCGAGGACATCCCGTGGGTGACCAACGCGCCCGAGCCCCTGCTGCTGTGGGCCGACCGGCCCGCGTATCGCCTGGCCGAGTTCGCGCGGCCCACGCCGGTGCGCGGTCCCCTGGGCTATCGCGAGGCCGTGGATCCCCTCCACCGGATGTACATCTCGGGCCAGGCCGCGGCCATCTATGTGAAGCCCGAAGCCAGGCGGGCCCGGCGGCTGTACGGCGAACGCACGGACGAAGTGGTGGACATGCTCTTTCGGCGGTACACCCCTTGCTACGCGGACGACCTGATTGAGTTATACTACCTGGGGCCGCGGGCCGCGGATTTGTGCCCGTTGGGGCCCACCCAGTACCGACATCCCGCTCACCCTGCGAGCCAGGCATGGCCATAGTCACGCTGTTCACCTCGCCCAAGCCCTTCGACGACCCCTTCATCGCCATGTTGCAACGCAACGCGTTGGGTTCGTGGCGCGCGCTGGCCCCTCAGGTGGATGTCCTCCTGTTCGGCATGGAGGCCGGGGTCGCGGAGGCCGCGGCCGAATTCGGCTTTCGGCATCAGCCCGCGGTGCGGCGCAGCCGCTTCGGCACGCCCTTGATCTCGGACCTGTTCGCCCAGGCGCAGGAGTTGGCCACCACGCCGTGGCTGGCCTTCGTCAACGCGGACATCATCCTGCTGCCCGACTTTCTGGGCGCGCTGCGGGCCCTGGAGCCCTACCTGGGGCGACGGCGCATGCTGGTCAGCGCGCGGCGCTGGGAGACCGAGGTCACCGAGCCCCTGGACTGGGCCGTCCTGGATCGGGACGCGCTGGCCGCGCACGCCCGGCAGCAGCGCCTCAACCCCGCGGGCATGGATTTGTTCCTCTTCCCCCGGGGCGCGCTGCGGGACATCCCGCCCTTCTCCATCGGCCGCGCGGGGTGGGACAACTGGATGATCTACCACGCCCGCCGCGAGCAGCGCGGCTGGGTCGTGGACGCCACGCCCGACCTGACGGTGGTGCATCAGGTGCACGACTATCGGCACCTGCCCGGCGGCAAGCCCCATTTTCAGCACGAAGAATCGCTGGAGAATGTGCGTTTGGCCGGGGGCGTGGACAAACTCTACACCCTGTGGGAGGCCACCCACTGGCTGCAGGAGGGCCGGGTGCGCCGCGCGCCCTGGCATTGGTTCCGCCTCAGCCGCCGCATCGAATTGGCGCTGTTGCGCCGCGGGCAGCCGCAGAAGGGTTGGCGGCGGGTGCTGCTGCGCTGGGTGCGCCGCAAGTGGCAGCGGCCCTGGCTGGAGTCCACCCGCTGGTGGTTGGACTACTACGGCCCCGACATCGTCCGGCCCCGGCCGCAACATCTTCCCCCTGCATAGGAGCGACATCATGCGCGTGATTCTCACCGGTGCCGCGGGTTTTCTGGGTTCTCACCTGGCCGAGCGCCTGCTGCGCGACGGCCATACGGTGGTGGGGATGGACAACCTCCTGACCGGCGCACGGGAGAATGTGCGCCTTTTGCAAACTTACCCGGCCTTTCAGTTCGTCCACCACGATGTGGAAGACCCCTGGCCCGACCTGGGCCCGGTGGACGCGGTGCTGCACTTCGCCTCCCCGGCCAGCCCCAACCCGCGCTCGCCGTTGGGCTACCCCAACCTGCCCATCCGCACCATGCGGGCCAACGCCTGGGGCACTTACCACGGCCTGGAGACGGCCCGGCGCTACGGGGCCCGCTTCCTGCTGGCCTCGACCAGCGAGGTGTACGGCGACCCCGAGGTGCACCCGCAGCCGGAAGATTATTGGGGCCATGTCAACCCCGTGGGCGAGCGCGCGGTGTACGACGAGGCCAAACGCTTCGCGGAGGCCATGACCATGGCCTACCATCGCAAGCACGGCCTGGATGTGCGCATCGTGCGCATTTTCAACACCTACGGGCCCCGCATGCGCATGGACGACGGGCGGGTGATCCCCAACTTCATCGTGCAGGCCCTGCGGGGCGAACCCCTGACCATCTACGGCCAGGGCGAGCAGACCCGCAGTTTCTGTTATGTGGACGATCTCATCGAGGGCATCGTGCGTTTGTTCACCCTCGACGCGGCTCCTTTCCCCGTCAACATCGGCAACCCCCAGGAGTACACCATCCTGGCCCTGGCCCGGCTGGTGAACGAACTCACGGGCAACGCGGGCGGGTTGCGCTTCGAGCCCGCCATGTACACCGAGGGCGACCCCAAGCGCCGCCGCCCCGACATCACCCGGGCCCGCAACCTGCTGGATTGGGAGCCGCAGGTGCCTCTGCCCGCGGGCCTGCAGCGCACCATCGAGGATTTTCGGACGCGGCTGGCCCGCGCCGCGGGTTGAGGCCGCCTCCTGGCTGGGGGAAGTGTAACCTTTGCGGCCGACTTTCGTTTGGACAGATGAACCATGAAACGCGCATCCGTGGACGAGGAGTTGGTCCGTCGTGCCCAGCAGGGCGATGCCGACGCGTTCGGCCAGATCTACGAGCGATATGTGGATGATGTGTATCGCTTCTTCTATTACCGCACCCTGCAAACTGCGGACGCGGAAGATTTGACCGAAGCCACTTTCTTGAAGGCGTGGCAGGGGCTCAAACGCCTGCGCGTGGGGCCCGAGTTGAACCTGCGCGCCTGGCTGTTGCGCATCGCCCGCAATCTGTGGATCGACCGTCACCGCACGGCCAAAGAGGAAGCCCCTCTGGAGGCCGCGGCCACGGTCGCGGCCTCGGAGCCCAATCCCGAAGCCGCGCTGCTGGAGGCCGAGCGCGGGGACGAACTGGCCGCCGCGCTGGCCCAACTCCCCGAGCGGCTGCGCGATGTGATCGTCTATCGCTTCGTGCACGGCCTGAGCCACAAGGAGACCGCCGCGTTGTTGGGCGTGAACGAAGGTCATGTGCGCGTGCTTCAACACCGCGCCTTGCAACGGCTGCGGCGTTGGCTCGAGGCTCAGGCTCAGGAGGATTGAGGTGACCCAGCCCCCCTTGGACGAGATTCTGGCCCAATGTCTGGACGAGATCCGCAGCGGGCGCAGCACGGTAGAGGCGTGCCTGGCCCGTTATCCCGCGCAGCGGGCCGAACTGGAGCCCCTGCTGCGGACCGCGCTGTGGGTGGCCCAGGCCGAGGCCGTGCGGCCCGATCCCGCGTTTCGGGCCGCGGCCAAGACGCGGCTGCTCAACCGCATTCGGGCCGAAGAGGAAAGTCGGCGGGCCGCGGTGCCGCCTGTCATGCCGCAGGCTGTAACATTTGACCTCCTGCATCGTTTGAGGGGGTGGATACGAAAACTCCAACCCCAACAACCCCGCAGGAGGTACGCCATGTTTTGGGCACTGATTTTCGCAGCCATTGCGTTGGTCGCCGGAGGCGGCGGCATTGCGTACGCGTCCACCGACGCGTTGCCCGACGATGCCCTCTATCCCGTCAAGTTGGCGCTGGAAGACGCCCAATTGCTGTTCGCGGACCCTGAAGAGGATGTGCAATTGCACCTGGAGTTCGCGCAGCGGCGGCTGGAAGAGGCCCGCATCATGGCCCAGCAAGGCCAGACCGAGGGTCTGGAGCGGGCCCTGGAGAACTACGAGGCCCACCTGCAGGCCGCGTTGCAACTGGCCCAGCAGGTCGGCGCCCAGGATCCCCAGGTCTGGGCCCGCATGGCGCAGCAGGTCGAACGCCATCAGCAGCGTTTGCAGACCATGGCCCAGGTCATGGAGCAGCAAGGCCTGACCGAAGCCGAGCAGCGGATGATCCAGACCCAGGAGCGGGTGCGGCAGACCCTGGAGCATGTCCACCGCTTCATGGGGCAACACCCCAAGGATATGCCCTCCACGCCGCCCGCGGGGCCGCACGGGCCCAAGTCGGACGAGAGCCCGATGCCGCATCCCAAGGGCCCCATGCCCACCGCGATGCCCGGTGGCAAGGGCCACGGCGAGGGTCGGGGGCAGGGCTCCATGCCCGAGGACGGCGGGCAGAACGCGGACCAGGACTTCATGAGCGGCGACGCGACCTATCCGCAGAGCACCGCGGCCGCGGACACCCACCCGGCCGAGAGCCCCAAGTCCACGCCGCTGGGCACGCCGGTCCCCGTGCAGGGTACGCCGGAGAATCACCCCGAGGCCACCGCGACCTGCACGCCGGCGCCCACCCAGAGCGGCGACCACGACGCCAGCGCGACGCACACGCCTATGCCGACGCCGACCTCGACCACCATGCCCGCGCCGACCATGACCGCCACGCCCAGCGGTGATCACGACCAGGGCGACATGGGCGGCGGACACGACCGCTAAACCGGACGCCATCCTAAGAGCGACCGAGCCGACCCAGACGGGTCGGCTCGGCGCGTTGTGGACAAAAGCCTACGCTTCTTCCCAGTCTTTGAACCCTTCGCCCAGGGCCTCGTACGCGTGGCCGATGACCATGAAGGCCCGCGGGTCGGCCTCCCGCACGATGGCCTTGAGGGGGCCGACTTCGCCCCGACTGACCACGCAGTACAGCACCGCGCGCGGCTGGCCCGTGTAGCCCCCGCGGCCTTGCAGCACGGTCACGCCCCGGTCCAGGTCGCGCAGGATGCGTTGGGTCACGGCCTCAGGCCGGGCGGTGACGATGAGCGCGGTGCGCACCACATTCGCGCCCTGGCTCACCGCGTCCGCGGTCAGGCCGGTGATGTAGAGGGTGACCAGCGCGTAGAGGGCCTTCTCCCAGCCGAAGGTGAAGCCCGCCGCGGCCAGCACCAGCGCGTCGGACAAAAGGTAACTCTGGGCCATGGGGATGTGCATCCGGCGGGCCAGGATGCGGGCCAGGATGTCGGTGCCGCCGCTGGTGCCCCGGCCCCGGTAGATGAGCCCCGCGCCCACGCCGCCCACCACGCCGCCGTAGAGCGCGTTGAGCAGCATGTCGTCGGTCAGCAGGCGCAGGCCCACGCCGTAGGTCCAGCCGTCCACCACCGCGGAGAACAGCAGCACGCTGACCAAGGTGCGCAGCGCGAAGCGCGGGCCGCCCAGGTAGCGCCAGCCCAGCGCGAACAGGGGCAGGTTGAACGCGGTGACCAGCGCGCCCACGGGCCAGCCCGTGTAGTGGTGCACCACCAGGGCCAGGCCGCTCACCCCGCCCGCGGCCAGATCGCCGGGGATGAGGAAGATCACCATGGCCAGGGCCAGGATGACCGTGCCCGCGGTCAGGTACGCATAATCGCGCACCGTGCGCCAGCGCGCCGCGCTGGAGGCCGTCATGGGCTTCATGCGCGCGCCTCACCCCGCGGCCCCGGCCTCAGGGCCGTCCTCCACCAAATGCGTGTTGGCCAGGGCCTCGTACACCGCCAGGATGCCCGAGTTGTCCAGGTCCCCCAGGCCCATCTCCAGCATGGCCCGATAGAGTTGGGCGAACAAGCCCGTGGCCGGCAGGGGCATGCCGTAAGTGCGGCCCGTCTGCATGACGATGTTGAGGTCCTTCTCCATCATGGTGGCCTTGAAGCCGGGCTTGCGGTCGCCCCGGAAGAGGCGCGGGGGCTTGTGGTCCAGGGTCCAGCAGCCGGCCGCGCCGCCCCGGATGGCCTCGACCACCTTGCGGGGGTCCGCGCCGGCCTTTTGGGCCAGGAGCAGCAGTTCGGCCATGGCCACCATTTGGGCCGCGACCATGATCTGGTTGGCGGCCTTGGCTACCTGGCCCGTGCCCGCGGGTCCGATGTGGGTGATGGTGCGGCCCTCGGCCTGGAGCACGGGGCGCACCCGCTCCAGCGCGTCCGCGGGGCCGCCCACCATGATGGTCAGGGTGCCCTGCTGCGCGCCGATGTCGCCGCCGCTGACGGGCGCGTCCAGCGCGGGCACGCCGACCTTGACCAGTTCCGCGGCGATGTGCCGCGCGGTCTCGGGCCGGATGGTGGAGTGGTCCACGAAGATCAGGCCGGGGTGCGCGCCCTCGCGGATGCCGCCCGGCCCCAGCGCGACCTGCTCCACCGTGGCCGAGTCGGGCAGGTTGGTGATGACCACATCCACGGCCGCGGCCACGGCCGCGGGGCCGTCCGCGGCCTGCGCGCCCAGGGCCACCAGTTCGTCCACCGGGCCCCGGGAGCGGTTGTACACCACCAGGGGAAATCCGGCCTTGAGGATGTTGCGGGCCATGGGCTTGCCCATGATGCCCAGTCCGATGTAACCGACGCGGAGCATGAAGACCTCCTGTGGCTCAGGGTTGGCGCGGGCTCAATGGCGGGTTCAATAGTAGGCCGCGCCGGTGACCGCGCGCAGTTTTTCCAGACGGTGGAAGGCGATGATCTCTCGCACCGTGCCCGTGCGGCCGCGCACCACCAGGCTGTGGGTGCGCACCCGGCTTCCCATGTATTGCACGCCGTCCAGCAGTTCGCCCCGGGTGATGCCCGTGGCCGCGAAGAACACATCGTCCGACGCGACCAGGTCGTCCATGGTGAGCACTTTCTCGAAGTCGTAGCCCATGTCCCGCCCACGGCGCAGTTCGTCGTCGTTGCGGGCGTAGAGTTTGCCCTGGATTTCGCCGCCCATGGCCCGCAGCGCGCACGCGGCGATGACGCCCTCGGGCGTGCCGCCGATGCCCATGAGCACATCGATGCCCGAATCGGGCCAGGCGGTCATCAGCGCGCCGGCCACATCGCCGTCGGGGATGAGCCGGATGCGCGCGCCCAGACGGCGCACCTCGGCGATGAGTTCCGCGTGCCGGGGCCGATCCAGAATCACCACCGTGACATCCCGCACATCCTTGTCCTTGGCCTTGGCGATGCGCTGCAAATTGACTTCCACCGGGGCTTCGATGTCGATGAGCCCTTTGGCCTCGGGCCCCACCGCGATCTTGTTCATGTACACGAACGGTCCGGGGTCGTACATGGTGCCCCGGGGCGCGACCGCGATGGTGGCGATGGAGTTGGGCTGACCGTTGGCCAGGGGCCGGGTGCCGTCGATGGGATCCACGGCCAGGTCCACCCGAGGCGGCTCGCCCGTGCCCACCAACTCGCCGTTGTAGAGCATGGGCGCCTCGTCCTTCTCGCCCTCGCCGATGACCACGATGCCGTCCATCTCGATGCTGCTGAGCATGTGCCGCATCGCGTCCACCGCGGCCTGGTCCGCGGCCTTGCGGTCCCCGCGGCCCATCCAGCGGCCCGCGGCCATGGCTGCGGCCTCGGTCACCCGCACCAGTTCCAACGCCAGATTGCGCGAAGGCTGATAGGGGTTCATCACGCCTTACCTCCTGCCAAAAAGGGTGGTCATGGGGAACGGCTCCGCCGCGGCCGGGGGCCGCGCGGAGGGCCCCGCGGGTCATACGAACAGCGTCAGCCACGCGTAGCCCAGCACGCCGGCCCACAGCCACGAGTCCATGCGGTCGAACAGGCCCCCGTGGCCGGGCAGCAGGTGCCCGGAGTCTTTTTGCCGCGCGGCGCGTTTGAACATGCTCTCGGCCAGGTCGCCCAGGGGCGTCAGCAGGGTGAGCAGCAGGCCCAGGCCCCAACCGACCCACGGCGACGCGGGCGGGTCGAAGCCCCAGCGCGCGGCCACCGCGGGGAAGAGCGCGCCCGCGTACAGCGTGCCCAGCAGCACGCCGCCCACCAGACCTTCCCAGGTCTTGCGGGGGCTCAGCCGCGGGGCCAAGGGGTGCCGCCCCCACGCCTGGCCGACGAAATACGCGGCCGAATCCGCGACCCACACGGTACTCAACACCCACAGCACGGCCCAAGGCCCGGCGGGCAGGTGCTGCAACGCCAGCAGGTAGCCGCCCAGGCCGCCGAACATCAGCGCGCCCAGGGCGGCGTAGGCCGCGTCCCGGGGCGCGGCATCATGGCCCCGTTCGTACGCGCGCAGGGCCAGGGTCAGGTAGAGCATCGTTGCCAGCAGCAGGCCCCGCAGCGCGACCTCGGGCCCGGCCGCGGCCACCCGGGGGAGCAACGCCAGGGCCACGCCGGTCAAAAACCAACCGGGGGCCAGCCGCGCATCCGCGGGCCACAACCCCCGGTATTCCCACGCCGCGGCCAGCAGCGCCAAAGCCAGCAGGGCCGCGAACACCGTCGGCCAGCGAAACAGCAACAGCACGATGAGGGGCAGCCCCACCAGGGCGACCAAAACGCGTGAAACGAGCATGATGGATCCTTGGGTCGCAATGGATAGAAAAGAAGAGGGCGGCTGATGGCCGCCCCGCGGGTGCCGGTTAGGCGTCGGCGGCCGGGGTGGGCACATCCAGCGCCGACACCCGGCCAAACCTGCGCTCCCGCCGACTGTACTCCTCCAGCGCCTTGCGCAGTTCCTCTTTGTCGAAATCAGGCCAATACACGGGCGTGAAATACCATTCGGAGTACGCGGTCTGCCAGAGCAGAAAGTTGCTGATGCGCTGCTCGCCCGAAGTGCGGATGACCAGGTCGGGGTCGGGCAGGCCCGCGGTGTAGAGATGCTGGGCCACCGTCTCCTCGGTGACCTCCTCGGGCTTGAGCCCCTCGGCCAGCATTTGCCGCACCGCGTGCACGATCTCGGCCCGCCCGCCGTAGTTGAACGCCACCCCCAGCACCAGGCGCTGATTGTGGCGCGTCAGTTCCACGGCCTCCAAAATCTTGCGCTGCAGTTCCGGGCGCACGCCTTCCAGCGCGCCGATGTGGCGGATCTGCACGCCCTGTTGGTGCAGTTCGGGCACCTCGCGGTCGATGACCTCTTCCATGATGCCCATGAGCCCTTCCACCTCGTCGCGCGGGCGGGCCCAGTTCTCGGTGGAGAACGCGTAGATGGTCAGGTAACGGATGCCGAATTCCACGCAGGCCTCGATGATGCGCCGCAGGTTCTCGGTGCCGGCCCGGTGTCCGGCCAGGCGCGGCAAACCCCGGGCCCGGGCCCAGCGTCCGTTCCCGTCCATGATGATGGCCACATGCGTGGGGATGCGCAGCGCGGGGGCCGTGTGGCCTTCCCCCTGGCCATCCCGAGGGTTCGTCATCGCTCCATGATCTCCTGCTCTTTGAGTTCGCCCAATTCGTTGGCCTTTTCGATGTACTTGTCCGTCAGATCTTGCAACTTGTCCTCGGCCCGCTTGCGCTCGTCCTCCGAGATCATCTTCTCGTCTTCCATCTCGCGCAGGTCTTTGAGCACATCACGGCGCACATTGCGAATGGCGATTCGGATTTCCTCCACCCGCTTTTGCACCACCCGCACCAACTCGCGGCGGCGCTCCTCGGTCAGGGGCGGCAGGTTCAGGCGGATGTTCTTGCCGTCGTTGTTGGGGTTGAGCCCCAGGTCCGAGGTCAAGATGGCCCGCTCGATGAGGGGGATGGCCTTGGGGTCGAAGGGCTTGATGAGCAACTGGCGAGGTTCGGGCACCGTGATGGTGGCCAACTGGATGAGCGGCGTGGGCACGCCGTAGTAGTCAATGGTCAACTTTTCGACCAAGGCGGGCGAAGCCCGACCGGTGCGAATGCGTTTGAGATCGTCTTCCAGAATCTGCACGGCGCGCTGCATGCGCCGCTCGGCGTCGCGCAGTAAGTCTTGAATCATGCCGGCCTCCTTTATGTCCTACGGACGGGCTGAACACCAGGAGCGGTATTTGTATTATAGCACAGGTGCCCCGCGACGCCTTTAGATAACTCCCTAACTGCGATTCGAGCATCGGTTCTCTCAACATTGCAACGCCTGCAGGAATTCCCCCGCGGCTGGTATAATCCCGCGGGGAGGGTCGCCCATGATTCCCGTGCGTTTGCGTCTGCAAGGCTTCCTTTCTTATCTGCATCCGGCCGAGCTGGACTTCACCGCTTTTTCCCTGGCCTGCATCAGCGGGCCCAACGGCGCGGGCAAGTCCAGCCTGCTCGACGCGCTGACCTGGGCCCTCTTCGGCCAGGCCCGCCGCCGCGACGACGCCATCATCCATACGGCCGCGGACGCGGCCAGCGTGACTTTCGAGTTCGACCTGGCTGACGCGCGCTACCGGGTGCAGCGGGCCAAGGCGCGCGGCAAATCCCAGCTCCTGGAGCTCCACCAGTGGGATCCTGAACGCGAGGCCTGGCGGGCCCTTTCGGAGCGCCGCATGCGCGACACCCAGGCCAAAATCGAGCACATCCTGGGGCTCGACTACCGCACTTTCGTGCACGCCTCCTTCTTCTTGCAGGGCCAAGCCGACAACTTCGCCCGCCAAACCCCGGCCGAGCGCAAAGAAACCCTGGCTCGGGTGCTCGACTTGCAGCAGTGGGAACAGTTCTACGAGCGGGCCCGCGAACGCCGCCGCGCGGCCGAAAGCGCGCTCCAACGCCTGGACGAGGAGCGCCGCGAGGCCCAAGACATCCTCCTCCAACGGGAAACGGTCGAGGCCGAGCAGGCCCGTTTGCAAGCCGACCTGGAACGCCTGGCCGAGCAGCGCCGGCAAATCGAGGCCAGCCTGCGCGCGGCCGAGGCCTTGCGCGCCCAAATCCAGGCCGCGCAGGAACGCGTGAGCCGCGCCCGCGAAGTCCTCGCGCAGGCCCAAGCCGAGGTCGAGGACGCGCAGCGCCAGCGCGCGGCCGTCCAGGCCGAGTTGGACGCGCTGACGACCCGGCTGGCCCGCCGAGAGGAGATCCTCGCCGCGGCCGAACAGCGCCGCGCCTTGCAAGTCCAACTGAACGAACTGGCCCAACGCGGCCGGCGTTATCGGGAACTGCAGGCCCAACGGGCCCAGGTCGAAGCCGCCTACCGCGAGGCCCGCGCCCGCCTGGAACAAGAGCGGGCGCACCTGGAGCGCCTGCGGGCCCAGGCGCTGAACGCCCGCGAGCAATGGCAGGCCCTGGAGGCGCAACAAGCCGCGGACCAGGCCCGGCTGCAAGCCTTGGAAGGCCCCACGGCCGAGGAGTTGAACGCGCGGCTGCAAGAGATGGCCGCGGAGCAAGCCCGCTTGCAGGCGGAGAACCGCGAACTGCGCGCGGCCATGGACGAACTCAAAGACCGGCTCGAGCGCCTGCGCGCGGCCGAGGGCGCGACCTGCCCCCTGTGCGGTCAACCCTTGAGCGACGAACACCGCCAGGATCTGCTCGCCCGGCTCGAGGCCGAGGGCAAAGCCCTGGCCGAGCGCTATCGGGCCAACAAGCAGCGCTTGCAAGCCTTGGAGGCCGAACGGACGCAGGCCGAAGAGGCGCTGCGGCAGGCCCGGCAAGCCGAGCGCGAACGCCAGGCCCTGGAACGGGCCTTGGCCGCCCGCCAGGCCCGCATCCAGGCCCTGCGCGAGACCTGGCAGCGCTGGCAGGACGAAGGCGCGGCCCGGCTGGAAGAGATCGTCCGACTGCTGGAAGAGGACGCGTTCGCGGCGGATCTGCGTCGCGACCTGGAGGCCCTGCAGGCCGAATTGGACGCGCTGGAATACGACCCCGAAGCCCACGCCCGCGTCGAGGCCGAATGGCAGGCCCTGGCCGACGCGGAGGCCGAACTGCAGCGCCTGACCCAGGCTGAGGCCCAGCGTGCGGCCTTGCAGGCCCGCGGCCAAGACTGGGACGCGCATCTGGCCGCCGCGCAGGAGCGTCTGGAACGGGCGCGGGCCGACCTGGCCGCCGCGGAGGAGGAATACGCCCAACTGCGCGCCACCGCGCCCGACCTGGACGCGCTTCAAACGCAATGGCACTCCCTCACCGCGCAAGAGCGCATCCACCAACAAGAATTGGGCGCGGTGCGCCAACGCCTGGCCTTCATCGCCGAGACCGAGAAGCGCCTGCAGGATATGGAGGCCGAACGCGCCGCGCTGGTACAACGCATCGCCCACTACCGAGAGGTGGAGTTGGCGTGCAGCAAGAAGGGCGTGCCCGCACTGCTCATCGAGCAGGCTCTGCCCCACATCGAGGCCGAGGCCAACGAACTGCTGGCCCGCCTGACCGATGGCGAGATGCACCTCTCCTTTCGCACCCAGGCGGCTTACAAGGATCCCAAACGCAAAGACACGCGCGAGACGCTGGACATCATCGTCAGCGACGCGCACGGCGCCCGGCCTTACGAAACCTTTTCGGGCGGCGAGGCCTTCCGCATCAACTTCGCCATCCGTCTGGCCCTGGCTCGCGTGCTGGCCCGCCGGGCCGGCGCGCAGGTGCGCTTGCTGGTCATCGACGAAGGCTTCGGCAGCCAGGACGAAACCGGACGCCAACGGCTGGTCGAGGCCATCAACCGGGTGCGCGACCAGTTCTCGCACATCCTGGTCATCACCCACATCGCCGAATTGCGGGACCGGTTTCCGGTGCGCATCGAAGTGGAAAAGACGCCCGAGGGCTCCCGCCTGCAGTTGGTGGGTGTGTGATCTATGTTACAATTGCGGGCCGCGCCCGGCCCGAGCGGAGCCCATCCCCCAGGTCGGGCCCCAGTCTGACGGAAAAGGGAGGTCGTTCATGAGCCCCTTGCGGGAAGTGACCACATCCTCGTTTGAAAGCGAGGTGCTGCAAGCCGAGCGCCCGGTGCTGGTGGAGTTCACCGCGGAGTGGTGCGCGCCGTGCAAGCAACTCAAGCCCGTGCTGGAGGAACTGGCCCGAGATTGGGCCGGCGCCGTGGATGTGGTGGAGTTCGATGTGGACAAGGACCCGCAGATGGCCGTGCGCTATCGGGTGCTGGGCGTGCCGACCATGATTTTGTTCGTGAACGGCGAGGCCAAAGCCCGGCTCACGGGCTTCAAGCCCAAGAAGGCCATCGTCAAGAAATTCGGCCCCCATCTCGGGTAGGTCCAGGAGGCGGTCATGACGCGCAAAGTGTTCGTTTTCTTGCTCACCCTGGCCGCGCTGGTCGGGATCGCGGGCTGTGGCGGGACCAAAACCGAAACCCGCATCCAGCAGGTCAGCCCCGCGGAGGCTTACCAACTCATCCAGCAGCATCGCGACGATCCCGACTTCGTCATCCTCGACATCCGCACGCCGCAGGAGTTCGTGGCCGGGCACATTCAGGGCGCGCGCAATGTGGACTTCTACGCGCCCGACTTCAAGCAGCAGTTGAGTCAACTGCCCAAGGACAAGACTTACCTCGTTTACTGCAACAGCGGCAATCGCAGCGGCCAGGCCATGCCCATGTTCCGGGAGTTGGGCTTTCGGGAAGTGTACGAACTCAAAGGCGGCATTCAGGCCTGGTATCAGGCGGGGTATCCCCTGGTGAGCGGGCAGTGAAGCCCCGAAAACGCCCCCGGCCGGTCGGTGCGCGGGTCAGGTTGGCGCGGCCGGCCTGAGCCGCCAACTCCGGCGAGCCCGGCGACCACGAGCCGGAGGTCGTCCGCCCCGAGCGCGGCCTTCGGCTTCCTTATTATGGGTTCGGCGTGCGCGGCCCAACGGGCGCGCCGGGGCCCGAGCCAGCCCCATTTCTCCATTGCCTCCGACCCCGGCGTTGGGTATACTGAAAGTGCCTCGTTCGAATCGAACCCGCAGAACCTGGA